>NZ_LGQU01000064.1:0-101298 GCF_003115935.1 Azospirillum sp. TSH20 | reverse complement strand
CCCCGCCGCTTACGAGGAGTGAAGAGGATGATGCAAATCCTCAAGCTCCTGATCCTCGTGCTGGAAATCGTCAAGCGGTTGCTTGACCTCTTCCGGTAAGGATCGGGCCGGCGGGCAGGGGATTGCAGCCTCTGCCCGCCAAGCCTGATATTGCCTCATCCCGATCCATAGTCAACCGCCGGTATAAGAACCCTCAGGCAGCCAGCCCGCCACCCAGCTCGATCCGCACCTCCACCACGCCGGGCTCGTCCAGGTTCTCCTTGCGGACGAATCCCAGGGCGCGGCACATGTTCAGCATGTTGGTGTTCTCGCGCAGAACCTCGCCATAGACTTCCCGGATGCCGCGCGAGCGGGCGTAATCGAGGATCTTGTTCATCAGGATATAGCCCAGCCCCTGGCCCTTCATGTCGGACCGCACCATCACCGCATATTCGGCGCGGCGGTTGTCGGGGTCGGCGGTGATGCGCACCACGCCGTACATGATGGTCTCGCCGGTCTGCGGGTCGGGACCGACGGCGATCAGCCCCATCTCGCGGTCATAGTCGATCTGGGTCAGCCGGGCCGCCGCCTGGTGCGACAGCCGTTTCAGCGGCGCGAAGAAGCGCAGGCGCAGGTCTTCGGCCGTCTGGTTCTCCACCAGATGATGCACCAGCGGCTCATCCTCCGGCAGGATCGGGCGGACGAAGAACTGGCGGCCGTCCTTGATGGTGATGCGGTCTTCCAGCGACTTCGGGTATGGCCGGATCGCCAGCCGCGCCGCCCCCGCCAACACGGGCACGCCGACCTTGATGCGGGCGTCCAGCGCCAGCACGCCGTCGGCGTCGGCCAGCAGCGGGTTGATGTCCATCTCCGCGATCTCGGGGAAATCGACCACCAGCTGGCTGACCTTGTTCAGCGTCAGCGCCACCGCGTCCAGATCGACCGCCGCGCGCGAGCGATAGCCCTGCAACTGGCGGTGGATACGGGTGCGGCTCATCTGCTCGGCCGCCAGCTTCATGTTCAGCGGCGGCAGGGCCAGCGCGTAATCCTCCACCACCTCCACGCCGATGCCGCCCTCGCCGAACAGCAGGACCGGGCCGAACATCTCGTTCTCGGTCATGCCGACGATCAGCTCATAGGCGTCGGGGCGGACGGCCATCTCCTGCACGGTAAAGCCTTCGATCCGCGCCTCGGGCGCCAGCTCGGCGACGCGGCCCAGCATCGCCTCGGCCTCGGCCTTGACGTCCTCCGGGCTGGTCAGGCCCAGCGCGACGCCGCCGACGTCGGACTTGTGGGTGATGTCGTGCGACAGGATCTTCAGCGCGATCGGCCCGCCGATGACGCGGGCGGCATTGGCCGCCTCCTCCGGCGTCTCGGCGACGCGGGTGTCGACCACCGGGATGCCGTAGGCCGCCAGCACGCGCTTGGCCTCGAACTCGCTCAGCCACTCGCGCTTCTCGGCCATGACGCGGGAGACCACCTTCTTTACGGTGATCTCGTCTGGCTGGAAATCCTCCGCAACCGACGGCGGGGTCTCCATCAGAAGCTGCTGGCTGCGGCGGTAGCGCACCAGATGCATGAAGGCGCGCACCGCGTCGGACGGGCCGTTGTAGGTCGGGATGCGGGCATCGGCGAACAGCTTGCGCGCCTCCATCGCCGACTGGTCGCCGATCCAGCTGGTCAGCACCGGGTGGCGGCGCCCCTTGTTGGCCTGCACCGTCTCCGCCACCGCCTGGGCGATGGCCTCGCTGTCGGTCAGGGCGGACGGGCAGTGCAGGACCAGAACCGCGTCGTTGCCGGTGTCCTGCATCAGCGCGTTCAGCGCCTCGGCATAGCGTTTGGGCGTGGCGTCGGCACCGATGCGCAGCGGGTTGCGGAAGGGCGCGCCGGCCGGCTGCGGACCCAGTGCCTTGGCCAGCGCCTCCTGCGTCTCCGGAGCCAGCGCGGCGAGCTGGCCGCCGGCCTGGATCAGCTTGTCGGTGGCCATCACGCCCATGCCGCCGCCATTGGTCAGGATCGCCAGCCGGTCGCCGGTGATCGGCACCCCGGTGCCCAGCGTGCCGGCGGCGTCGAACAGCTCGGCCAGATCGTTCACCCGCAGCACGCCGGCCCGGCGGAACACCGCGTCATAGACGGCGTCCGACACCGCCAGCGCCCCGGTGTGCGACGCCGCGGCCTCCTGCGCCTCGTCGGAGCGGCCGGCCTTGATGACGATCACCGGCTTCTGGCGCGAGGCGGAGCGGGCGGCCGACATGAATTTCCGGGCGTGGGTGATGCTCTCGATATAGAGCAGGATGGCGCGCACCGTGACGTCGGAGGCCAGATAGTCCAGCAGATCGCCGAAATCCACGTCGCCGCGGTCGCCCAGCGACACCAGATGCGAGAAGCCGATGCCGCGCGACGTCGCCCAGTCGGCGACCGAGGTCAGCACCATGGAACTCTGCGCCACCAGCGCCACGTCGCCCTTGCGCGGCGCCACCGGCGCGAAGCTGGCGTTCATGCCGCGGCCCGGTACCATGGCGCCCAGGCTGTTCGGTCCCAGCACCCTCATCAGATAGGGCTTCGCCGTTTCCAGCATCGCCTGCGTCTGTTCGGCCGACATGCCGTTGGTCATGACGATGGCGGCCTTGGTCCCGCGCTTGCCCAGCGCATCGATGGTCGCCGCCACCGTGTCGGGGGCGGTGCAGATGACGCCCAGGTCCGGCGTGATCGGCAGGCTGTCCACCGTCTTGTAGGTCAGCACCCCTTCCACCGCGCGCTCGGTCGCGTTGACCGGCATCACCGGGCCGTCGAATCCGGCCTGGAACAGGTTGCGGGCCACCACGGCCCCCACCGTTCCGGGCTTGCGGCTGGCGCCGATCAGGGCGATCGAGGCGGGCTTGAACAGCTTGTCGAGGTTGCGAACGGTCATGACCGGATCCGGTGCTGGGAAAAGGCGCCGGCCCCAGTCTGCCACGGGATGCCGACGATTTTGATGACGAACAGCGCAAGCTCGGACTTTCATCCCCGCCATTTGCTGCGGCGCAACATTACGGGCTGGTATGACCATTGAGCAAGGGGGCGTTTCGTCGCGCCCGTTGAAAACAAGCAGAGGACCGAAAACAAGGGGGAGTTGTCGCCTTGCGCCTTGCGGTGGGGCACCGACCGCCGCCAAGCTGTCCGCCGGACCAGTCGTCAACCTGCGCAAAGGAGCCTGTTCATGAAGGTCGGAATCGTCGGGGCCGGGTTCGTCGGCAGCACCGCCGCCTTCGCCATGGTGACCACCGGTGCGGCGAGCGAGGTCGTGCTGGTCGACATGAACGAGGCGCTGGCCCAGGCCCAGGCGCAGGACATCGCCCATGCCGTGCCCTTCACCCATGCCGTCACCGTCCGCGCAGGCTCCTATGCCGCGCTGGAGGGGGCGGGGGTGGTCGTGCTGTCGGCCGGCGTCGCCCAGAAGCCGGGCGAAACCCGGCTGGAACTGCTGGAACGCAACGCCAAGGTATTCGGCGCCATCATTCCGGAGGTGCTGAAGGCGGCACCCGACGCCGTTCTGCTGGTCGCCAGCAACCCGGTCGACGTGATGACGCAGATCGCCACGCGGATCAGCGGCCTGCCGCGCAACCGGGTCATCGGCTCCGGCACCGTGCTGGACACCGCGCGCTTCCGCGCCCTGCTGGCCGAACAGCTGGCGGTGACGCCGCGCTCCGTCCACGCCCATGTGGTGGGCGAGCATGGCGACTCGGAGGTTCTGCTGTGGTCGAGCGCCACCGTCGCCGGCTTGTCCGTCGAGCAGGCGGCCGCCCAGCTCCGCCGCAGCCTGACGGCGGAGGATCGCGCCGCCATCGACGAGGGGGTGCGCCGCGCCGCCTACCGCATCATCAACGGCAAGGGCCACACCGCCTTCGGCATCGGCGGCGGGCTGGCCCGGCTGGTGTCGGCCATCGGTGCCGACGAACGGCTGGTGGCGACCTGCGCCATGCTGACCGACGATGTCTGCGGGGTGCCGCAGATGGTGTTGTCACTACCGCGGGTCATCGGCGCCGGCGGCGTGGTGGACACCGTCCTGCCCAACCTGTCGACAGAGGAGGAAGCCGCCCTTCGCCGCAGCGCCGAAATCCTGAAGGAGGCGGCGGACGGCGTCGAACGTCGGATGGGCTGGACCAGTTGATGCTACGTCCTGTGATCCGCTGACACGTGATCCCTCAGACCCGCCGCCAACCCGTCAAAGACGGCGCGGCAGCGCGGGGTGGAGCGCAGATCCTCGTGCATGGCGACCCACATGCCCATCGGCATGTCGAAGGCGTCCGCCAGCACCCGCCGCAGGTCGGGGTTCCGGCGTGCCAGCGGGACCTGGCAGATGCCGATGCCGAACCCGGCCTCGACGGCTGACAGCTGAGCCAGATGGCTGTCGGACCGAAGAGCGAAGCGGGGCAGAGCGATGGCCGGCATCCGCCGCATCATGGCGCGGATGTCGGGCGTCTCGCGGTCGAAGCCGATCAGGCTGTGGTGGCCGAGATCCTCCAACTGCCGTGGAATGCCGTGGCGGTCGAGGTAGTCGCGGTGGGCGTACATGCCGAGCGCGATGCTGCCGATCCGCCGCACCAGCAGCGCCTGCTGGTCCGGCTCCACCATGCGGACGGCAACATCGGCATCACGCCGCAACAGGTCATCGACCGAGTTGGACAGCACCAGTTCAACCTCCAGCGCCGGATGGCGGGTCCGCAGGCCGGCAAGGATCGCCGGCAGGATGCGGGCGCCCACCACCTCGCTGGCCGTGACCCGCACGGTGCCGCGCACATCGGCTCCCAGCCCGGCCCCAAAACCCGACGCCGTGCGCCACAGGCTGGCCGCCGCCCTGTCCAGCGCCTCCGCCTGCGGCTTCAGGGACAGGGCCGCGTCGGTCGGGTCCAAACCGCGCGGCGAGCGCACGAACAGGGAGCCGCCGACCGCCTCCTCCAGCGCCGCGATGTGGCGGGCCAGCGTCGGTTGTGTCAACCCCAGGGCGCGCGCCGCCGCCGAAAGCGATCCTTCACGGATCACGGCCAGAAAACTGCGGTAGAGGTCCCAGCTGGGTGGCGGCAGGTTCATCGATTTCAGTATAGCGGATAGCCGCAGTTCGACAATTCCGTTCATCCTTTTCCCGGCCCATTCTCCTCCCATCACGGACCGCAAAAGCGATGGAGGCAGCGATGGTACGGCAGGCGACCGGCACGGACAGGATCGCCCTGGTTCTGGGGGCGACCGGTGGCATCGGCGGCGAAATGGCGCGGGCGCTGGCGGCGCGCGGCTGGAGGGTGCGCGGCCTGCGTCGCAAGCCGGCGGAGTCGCCGCGGTCGGAGGGTATCGACTGGATCGTCGGCGATGCGATGAACGCCGCCAATGTGCTGGCTGCGGCCGAGGGGGCGGCGCTGATCGTCCATGCGGTGAACCCGCCCGGCTACCGGGATTGGGACCGGTTGGTTCTACCCATGCTGGACAACAGCATTGCCGCGGCCTGTGCCAACCGCGCCCGCGTCCTGCTGCCCGGCACCGTCTACAACTATGGCCCCGACGTCTTCCCGCTGATCCCGGAAACGGCGGCGCAGAACCCGCTTACCCGCAAAGGCGCCATCCGGGTGGAGATGGAACGCCGCCTGCACCGCGCGGTGGGGCAGGGGGCGAAGCTGCTGATTCTGCGCTGCGGCGACTTCTTCGGCCCGCGTCCCGGCGGCAGTTGGTTCAGCCAGGGTCTGCTGACGCCCGGCAAGCCGCCGACCCGGATCACCCAGCCCGGCCGGCCGGGGATCGGCCATCAATGGGCTTATCTGCCCGACGTGGCGGAAACGGCGATGCGTCTGCTCGACCGTGAGGCGGACCTGGGTGATGACGCGATGTTCCATATGGATGGCCATTGGGACGCCGACGGCGATCAAATGGCCGCTGCCATCGCCCGCGCTCTTGGCGAACCCGACCTGCCGGTGCGGCGAATACCCTGGTGGCTGCTGCGGCTGGGCGGTCTGGCGGTGCCGCTGCTCCGCGAGATCAGCGAGATGCGCTATCTGTGGCAACAGCCGGTGCGGCTCGACAACCGCCGCCTGCGGGCCTTCCTGGGCGAAGAGCCGCACACGCCGCTGGACCTTGCGGTGCGCCGGACGCTTGTTGGATTGGGGCATCTCCCCGCGCAGCCGGCGGATGTGCCGGAGGCGGGGAGATGCATGCCCGACCGTGTGGCCCTAAGCCGACAGGGCTGAGGCCGCACGGTTCAAACCACTACCCTCAGACCACCGGACCCGGGGTGCCCTTGTTGGCTTCCAGGGCGCGGGCCAGGCCTTCCTCGATCTTCTTGGCGGCCTCTTCGGCGTTGCCCCAGCCGCGGACCTTCACCCACTTGTTCTTCTCGAGATCCTTATAGTGCTCGAAGAAGTGGGCGATCTGCTCGGTCACGATGGCCGGCAGGTCGGTGTAGTTCTTCACGTCGGTGTAGAACGGGTGCAGCTTGTCGACCGGAACGGCCAGCAGCTTCTCGTCCTCGCCGGCCTCGTCCTCCATGTACAGGACGCCGATCGGACGCGAGCGCAGGACCGCACCCGGGACGACGCCGTGCTGGCCGACGACGCAGACGTCCACCGGATCGCCGTCACCCGACAGGGTGTGCGGGATGAAGCCGTAGTTGCAGGGATAGAACATCGCGGTGTGCAGGAAACGGTCGACGAACACCGCGCCCGAGTCCTTGTCGACTTCGTACTTCACCGGCTGGCCGCCGATCGGAATCTCGATGACGACGTTCACGTCCCAGGGCACGTTCTTGCCCGCGGCGAGCTTGCTCAGATCCATGTATCGCGTTCCTTCGACTGGCGTATTCAGGGCACGTTCTTGTTTTGGCGCCGATGCCCGGTCCGGCGCCACGCGGGGCGGGAGTTTAGGCGGAACGCACCCTGAGTCCAAGGAACTTGCGCTGGCTCTTGCGCAGGTGCGGCAAAGCGGCAACCCTGACGGCCATGGCCCGCCCGATCCTTCTTCTCCTCGCCCTTCTGGCCCTGCTGGCGCCCGTGTCCGCAAGGGCTGAAGCGCCCCATCACGGCATCGCCATGCATGGCGACTTGGCATTGCCACCGGACTTCACCGCCTTTCCTTACGTCAACGCGGCGGCGCCCAAGGGCGGCACCATCCGGCAGGCGGTGACCGGCAGCTTCGACAGCCTGCATCCGCACATCGTCAAGGGGGTGCCGGCGCTGGGGATGGGCTATGTCTTCGAAACGCTGCTGACGCGGTCGTGGGACGAGCCCTTTTCACTCTACGGCCTGCTGGCCGACCGGGTGGAGGTGGCGGACGACCGCTCCGCCGTCACCTTCCACATCAACCCCAAGGCGCGCTGGCAGGACGGCACGCCGGTGACCGCCGCCGACGTGCTGTTCTCGCTGGAGGCGCAGAGGCAGCACGGCACCCCCAACCGCCGCCTGTTCTACGCCAAGGTCACGGCGGCCGAGGCGCCGGATCCGCAAACGGTCCGCTTCGCCTTCGCCGCCAACCCCGACGGCACCATCGACCGCGAGATGCCGCTGCTGATGGGGTTGATGCCGATCCATTCCAAGGCCTTCTGGGCGGGCCGCGACTTCAGCCGCACGACGCTGGAGCCGATCCTGGGCAGCGGTCCCTACCGCGTCGCCTCGGTCGATCCCGGCCGCCGCATCGTCTACGAGCGGGTGCGCGACTATTGGGGCCGCGACCTGCCGGTCCGTGTCGGCCAGTTCAACGCCGACCGGCTGGAGTTCGACTATTACCGCGACGATTCCGTGGCGCTGGAAGCCTTCAAGGCAGGGCAGGGCGACGTTCGTTACGAAAGCGATCCGGCCAAATGGGCCACCGGCTACGACGGCCCGGCCCTGCGCGACGGTCGCATCATCCGCGAGGAATTGCCGAACCACCGGCCCGAACCGGCGCGCGGCCTGATCTTCAACACCCGCCGGCCGATTTTCGCCGATGTCCGGGTGCGCCGGGCGCTGGGGATGGCGACCGATTTCGATTGGATCGGCCGCAACCTGTTCCACGGCCTGCTGACCCGCACCGCCAGCTACTATCCCAACTCCGAACTCGCCGCCCGCGGCCTGCCGGAGGGTGAGGAGTTGCAGGCGCTTGAGCCCTTCCGCGACCGCCTGCCGCCGGACCTCTTCACCAAGCCCTTCGCCCTGCCCGGAACCGGCGGCGGCCCCGCCGGCCTGCGGGCCAACAGGCGCGAGGGGCTGCGGCTGCTGGAGCAAGCCGGCTGGCGGGTGCGAGACGGAAGGCTGACCGATGCGGCGGGCAATCGTTTCGCCTTCGAAATCCTCCTGTCCGATCCGGCGGAGGAACGGGTGGCGCTGGAGTTCGCCCGTTCGCTGGAACCGCTGGGGATCGAGGCGCGCGTCCGCACGGTGGACAGCGCCCAGTTCCAGGCCCGGCTGGACGGTTTCGATTTCGATATGACCATGCGCTGGTGGGCGTCCAGCCTGTCGCCGGGCAACGAGCAGCTCTATTATTACGGATCCGATGCGGCCGGGCAGGAGGGTAGCCGCAACCTCGCCGGCATCCACGACCCGGCGGTCGATGCGCTGGCCCGTTCCATCGCCGCCGCCACCACGCGGGAGGCGCTGGTCGGCCGGGTGCGGGCACTCGACCGGGTTCTTCTGTGGGGGCATTACATGGTTCCGCTGTTCCACAGCCCGGTGGACCGCATCGCCCGCTGGTCGACCCTGCACCGTCCCGCCGTCACCCCGCTTTATGGTCCGATGCTGGAAAGCTGGTGGGTGGAATAGCGTGGCGGCTTCGCTTGCGCTCTCCCTCGCCGCACCGCATCATCGCGGCAAAGAGAACGTCGATAACGACGAGACGGGGGAGTTTGCCAACCATGTCGACCGCCAAGCAGCGTTTCACCCTGGTAGCATCAGCAGCGCTGGCGCTGGCCGCCACATCCCTGACGGCAACGGCCCAGCCGCGCACCGACCTCGTCGTCGGCATGGCGCTGGAGCCGCCGCATCTGGACCCGACCGCCGGCGCGGCCGGCGCCATCAAGGAAGTCACCTACGCCAACCTGTTCGAACCGCTGCTGCGCGTCGATGCCGACGGCAAGCTGGTCCCCGGTCTGGCGGAACGCTGGACCGTGTCGGACGACGGGCTGACCTACCGCTTCACCCTGCGCCCGAACGCCAAGTTCCATGACGGCACCACCGCCGATTCCGCCGACGTGAAGTTCACGCTGGACCGCGCCCGCGCCGCCGACTCCGTCAACGCGCAGAAGGCCTATTTCGCCCCGATCGCGTCGGTCGAAACGCCGGATCCGCAGACGGTGGTCGTCACCCTGTCGCGTCCCGACGGCCTGTTCCTGTTCCACATGGCGAGCGGCGACGCCGCCATCGTCGCCCCGGAATCGGCGGCGACCAACAAGCAGAAGCCGGTCGGCACCGGTCCCTTCAAGTTCGACCGCTGGGTCGCCGGCGACCGCGTCGTGCTGGTCCGCAACCCCGATTATGACGGCATGAAGCCGACGCTCGACCGGGTGACCTTCCGCTTCATCAGCGACCCCGCCGCCCAGGTCGCGGCGCTGAAGGCCGGAGACATCGACGCCTTCACCCTGTTCAGCACCTACGAGGCGCTGCCGGAGTTCCGCAACGACCCGAAATTCTCGGTGATGGTCGGCTCGACGGAAGGCGAGACCATCCTGTCGACCAACAACGCCCGCAAGCCCTTCGACGATGTCCGCGTCCGCCGCGCCATGGCCTATGCCATCGACCGCAAGACGCTGATCGACGGCGTGCTCTACGGCAACGGCGTCGCCATCGGCAGCCATTTCCCGCCGCACCGCGAGGGCTATGTCGACCTGACCGGCATGTACCCCTACGACCCGGCCAAGGCGAAGGCCCTGTTGGCCGAAGCGGGATTTCCCAACGGCTTCGACACCACCCTGCGCCTGCCGCCGCCGCCCTATGCGCGGCGCGGCGGCGAACTGGTCGCCGCCATGCTGGCCGAGGTCGGCATCCGCGCGAAGATCGAGCCGGTGGAATGGGCGGCGTGGCTGGAAAAGACGTTCAAGGGCAAGGATTACGACCTGACCATGATCGCCCATACCGAGCCGCTGGACATCGACATCTACGCCCGGCCCGACTACTACTTCAATTACAAGAGCGAGCGCTTCAACGCCCTGAACGACGAGCTGAACCGCACCCAGGAGCCCGCCAAGCGCAACGCGCTCTACGGCGAGGAGCAGAAAGTTTTGGCGGAGGATGCGGTCAACGGCTTCCTGTTCATGCTGCCGTCGGTGACGGTGCAGAAGGCCGGCCTGACCGGCATGTGGGTGAACCGCCCGGTCCAGGCCAACGACGTCACCGGCGTTTCCTGGAAATAAAACCAAGCAAGTAAGGATAGACCCGCGTGCTTGCGTTCCTGCTGCGACGGCTGGTCAGCCTGATCGTCACCGTCTGGCTGGCCAGCATCGTGGTCTTCGCGGTGCTGCAACTGGTTCCGGGCGACCCGGCCCTGCTGATGCTGGGTGTCAACGCGCAGCCCGACACGCTGGCGGCCCTGCGCAGCCAGATGGGTCTCGATCAGCCGATCCTTACCCGCTACCTGCAGTGGGCCGGCGCGCTTGCCCGCGGCGATCTCGGCGTCAGCCTGACCTACGCCCGCCCGGTGGCAGAACTGGTGGCGGAACGGCTGGCGGTGACCCTGCCGCTGGCCCTGCTGTCGCTGGTCATCAGCACCGCTCTCGCCTTGCCGCTCGGCCTGCTGGCGGCGGCGCGGCGGGGCAGGGGCGGGGATTGGGCTGTGCTGGGCTTCTCGCAGCTCGGCGTGTCGATGCCCAGCTTCTGGATCGCCATCCTGCTGATTCTGCTGTTCTCCCTGACCCTGCACTGGTTCCCGGCCGGAGGATTCCCTGGTTGGACTGGGCCCGGCTGGGGCGGCGGCATCGGCCCGGCCCTGCATGCGCTGCTGCTCCCGGCCCTGGCGCTGGCGTTGCCGGAGGCCGCCATCCTCGCCCGCGTCACCCGCACCGCCGTGCTCGACACGCTGGCCGAGGACCACATCCGCACCGCCCGCGCCAAGGGAGTCAGCCGCACCGCGGTCCTGCTGCGCCATGCCCTGCCGAATGCGCTGATCCCGGTGGCGACGGTGCTGGGGCTGCAGATCTCCTTCCTGGTGGCGGGGGCGGTGGTGGTGGAGAATGTCTTCACCCTGCCGGGGCTGGGCCGGCTGCTCTATCAGGCCATCGGCCAACGCGACCTGATCGTGGTGCAGGGGGTGGTGGTGCTGCTGGCGCTGTTCGTCGTGGTGGTGAACGCCCTGGTCGACATCGCCTGCGCGCTCGCCGATCCGCGTCCGAAAGGGGTGTCGTCGTGAGACGGCGCCTTCCGCTTTCCCTTCATCTCGGCGCCGTGCTGACCCTGCTGCTGGTCGTCATGGCGCTGCTGTCGCTGCTGTGGACTCCCTACCCGGCGGAGCAGGTGCGGGTGATCGCCCGGCTGAAGCCGCCCAGCGCCGCCCATTGGCTCGGCACCGACCATTTCGGGCGCGACGTGCTGTCGATGATCATGGTCGGCGCCCGCAATTCGCTGGCCGTCGGGGCGGCGGCGGTCGGGCTCGGCTTGCTGGGCGGGGTGCCGCTGGGGCTGCTGGCCGCCGGGCTGGGCCGCTGGGGCGACGAGGTGGTGGCGCGGCTGGGCGATCTGGTCTTCGCCTTTCCGGCCGTGCTGACGGCGATCCTGCTGACTGCGGTGCTGGGCGCCGGAGCGGTCAACGTCGTGCTGGCCCTGGCGCTGTTCAATGCCGCGGTGCTGGCCCGCGTCACCCGCGGCGCGGCGCTGGCGGTGTGGCGGCGGCCCTTCGTCGGGGCGGCGCTGGCGCTGGGGCGTGGTCCTGCGTCGGCGACGCTGGTGCATGTGCTGCCGAACATCGCCGGCATCGTCGTGGTCCAGGCCACCGTACTGTTCGCCGTCGCCATCGTCAACGAGGCGGCGCTGAGCTATCTCGGCCTCGGCATCCAGCCGCCAAGCCCCAGCTGGGGCCGGATGCTGGGCGACGCCCAGACCTACCTGTTCACCGCGCCGCTGCAGGCGGTGTTTCCGGGTGTGGCGATTGCGCTGAGCGTGATGGGGCTGACGATGCTGGGCGATGGCCTGCGGGATTGGCTCGACCCGCGGCACCGGTCGTCTGGGGTGATGTAGTCGGCTAACGGTGAGGTTAGACCCCCACCTAACCTCCCCCGCTCTCAGCGGACCTTCGGTCCGCCGAGAGCGGGGGAGGGTTGGGGTGGGGGTTCTAACGCCGCAAGGAACAGCCGCCGCCCCGCTCACCCTACCGACCGCGTCCGCTCCGACAGTTCGATCAGGTCCATCAGCTCATTGCTCTTCCAATAGCGCGATTTGCCGACTTCGGTGCGCGCGGTGGCGACGAGGTCGTCGATGATCGCCTGCTCCTCCGCGCCCAGTTCGCCGCCGCGCTCCAGCCGGTGCGACAGCAGGCGGGTCATGTTGTGGCTGAAAGTGGGGATCCAGGCGCTGACGCGCTGGCCGAACACACCGGCGATGCCGTCGATGCGCAGGAGATGCTCCATCCGCTCGTCCAGCGGATCGGTCTCCTCGAACTTCATCGCCTTCTCGACATTGGCGCGCAGCTCTTCCAGCAGGCTTTCGCGCCACTTCACCAGATCGTAGGTCTCAAAACCGAAATCGCGCGACATCGCCTGCCAGCGCCACAGCAGCCGGTCGAGCCAGACGATGTCGGCATGGTCGATCACCGGCTGGCGCCGGGCGGCTGCCGCCTGGGCGGAGCGTTCCATCGCCACCGCGGCGACACGCGACCCGATGATCTTCGCCGCCTGGGTCCAGGCGTTGCGGAAGGCCGGCTCGCTGCGGCGGTCCTCCATCAGCCCGGCCGAGGTGGCGGCGTGGACCAGCTGGTCCAGACGCTGCACCAGCGCTTCCAGCCGCGCCTTCTCCTTGGCGCTGGGCCGGATGGCGGAACCGGGCACCCGGTCGTTCAGCTTCAGGATGACGGTCAGCGCCGCGGTCAGCGCGCGGGTGACTCCGATGAAATGGCCGGTCAGCGCCGCGGTCATGGCGTCGCCGCGGCCGGGATCGACGCCGCTCTGCCGGATATACAGCGCCGCCACCGGATAGTTGCGCTTCACCGTCAGCACCGACAGCGGAAGCAAATTCGCCAGATCATCGCCGCAGCGGTCGCGCAGCTGGTCCGTCGCGTCCAGCAGCCGGTCGGCCAGCCGGTTCGCCTCCGCCTCGCCGCCGCAATTGGCGGGAAACTCCTCCAGCCGCTCGGCGACCGGCTTGCCCGCCCCCTCGGCATGGGTCAGCACCAGATGCATCAGCCGCAGCGTGTTGACATCGATGGTCGGCGTCTTTTCCAGGAAACCCGACATCAGCCGGGTGCGGCGCGGCCGGTTGCGCGACATGCCGGCCAGCAGCTCCTCCGTGGCTTTCTTGTTGGCCAGCACGGCATCCAGATGCTTCACCGCGGCGACGCGCATCCGCTCCTTCATCACCATGGCGACCGGGGAGCGCAGGATGCGGTCGATCACCTCGCCGCGCGCCATCTCGTCCAGCGTTTCCTGCGCCTCCACCGCCAGCAGCGGAAAGGCGTCGCGGCTCAGCGCCTCCCACAGGGCGCCGACATCGACGCGCTGCAGCATGCCGGGGACGGCGACGCCGCCGTGATAGAGCACGTCGTCGTCGATCAGGAAGGCTTCGAACAGGTTGGTGAACAGGCGCCGGGCGCGGTTGGTGCGCTGGCGGTTCAGATACTCGATGACATATTGGCGGACGAGCTGGACACGGTCGGTCGGCTCGCTGTCCATGCCCTCGATCTCGCTCAGCAGGCTGTAGACGAGGCTGGCCGGCAGCCGCGCCACCAGGGCGTCGATCTTGTGCCGCAGCTCGTCCTGGTGCAGCTCTTCCGGGCGTATTTCGTCGGTCATGCGCGGGCCGCCACGCGATGTTGGGAAGCGATGGCGGGCGCAGAGGCGCCGCCGCGCGTCATTTAGGACGCAAACCGTAAATTTTTATGTAATGAACCGGAGAAGACGCAGGCTTGGGCGCGGCCCCCGCCGGCAGCGGACGGCCACGCCGAAACCCGTGGGCGCTCAGCCGTTGCGCAGCTTGGCGATCGGCTGCGAAAACTGCAGCTCGATGTCCCAGGGGAAGTGGATCCAGGTGTCCTGGCTGACTTCGGTGATGAAGGTGTCGACCAGCGGCCGGCCGGCCGGCTTGGCGTAGACGGTGGCGAAATGTGCCTTGGGCAGCATCTTGCGCACGACTTCCGCCGTCTTGCCGGTGTCCACCAGATCGTCGATGATCAGCCAGCCCTCGCCGTCGCCGGCGTTGGCGCCCTCGACACCCTTCAGCACCGTCGCGTTGCGCTGCTGCTGGTGGTCGTAGCTTGAGACGCAGACGGTGTCGATCATGCGGATCTCAAGCTCGCGCGCGATGATCGCCGCAGGAACCATGCCGCCGCGCGTGATCGCGATGATGCCCTTCCACGGGCCGCGGTCGATCAGGCGCCAGGCCAGCGCCTTGGCATTGCGGTGGAGCTCTTCCCAGGACACCGGGAAATGCTTGTTGAAGGGGGCTTCGGCCACGGGACTGACTCTCCAAAAACAGCAAGCGGACTGTATAACCCAGCCGCCGCCGCCGGGCAATCGGGGGCTATTTGTATGCTCATGCCCCGCTGCCGCAGGGCTGCCGAAATTTCGTGAAAAAAGCGCTTGCGGGGCAGGGGGGCTTTGAGTATGTTGCGCGCCTCGACGCCGACGGCCTGCCGCCGACGCCGGGATGGATGGACGGTAACACTGCCGACCGTCGCAGAATACACAGCGCGCCCGTAGCTCAGCTGGATAGAGCATCAGACTACGAATCTGAGGGTCAGGAGTTCGAATCTCTTCGGGCGCGCCATTCTGCTTCGAATACAGGTCCTGAAAATTCGATGATTTGACAGCAGGCGGCCCTTCGGCCGCTTTTTGCGTTTTCAGGCTTGGCCGCTCTGGCGCCACTGCCAACTTTCACCGGGCCATCTTGCGCCGGACTTGGATCGCCGGTTCCCACCCGCCCGGCATTCGCCCCTTGAAATTACTGTTGCGTCTTCGGTTGCTCCCTTACTGTCGATCTGCGATCCGTTTTTTAGCGAGCAGAAGAGAGGGGCATGGCAACCGGTCTCACGCTTTCGGACCGGCAGGTCGAAACGCTGGCGGTGGAAGGGTTCCTGCGGAAGATGATCCGCATCCTGACACAGTCGGATCCCAAGGCCGGCCCGGTTCTCGACACTGCCGAGGGACAGCAGACCCTGCGCCAGCAATATGAGCGGGCGCGGGGATACGGGCTGGAGACGGAGCGCGACCTCGGCCGCTACATCGTCACCGCCTGGACGATGGGGATCGACTTCGATCGCCGCTTTCCGGCCATGTCCCAAATCCTGAACGATCCGGCGCTGACGCCGACCGAAAAGGCCGATGGGGTCGAGCGCACCGCCCTGACCCTCTTCGCCCTGTTGGCGGAAGGCCCGAAGGACGGCGCGGCATGAGCTGGGGTGATGCTCTGGCCGAAGCCTACGCGGCGGCCTCCGACGCCGCCCGCCAGGCTGCGGTGCGGGCCGCCTCCTCCGCACAGGCCGCGATCTCGGCGGCGGCCGATATGGCCAAATCGGCGGCCGGTGCCGCAAGCGATGCGGTGGTCGAGACCGCCAAGGCCACCGGCCGCGTTGCCGGCTTCGGCATGCGCGCCGCCGCCGAGACCGGAAAGGCGGCGGTCCAGGGCACCGCTTATCTCGCCGACAAGGCGATGGAGTCGCAGCCGGTGGTCGGCCGCCTCTACAAGGCGGCGAAAGAGCAGCTGTCCCCGGCCCGCGCGCCGCGCCAGCGGGTGGTCGAGTCCTGTCCGAACTCGGTCGAGGCCAAGGTCGACCGGCTGAACCAGCGCCAATCCCTGATCGACAAGGGGCGCGGCGCCGGCAGCACCCCGGCGCAGAAGGCGGCGGCCGAACGGCTGGCCCGCGACAACCGGGCGGTCGAACTGGCCCGCCTGTCGGGCGACACCTACGACCAGTACGGCAAGCCGCCCAAGAACGATCCGCCGCTCGGCTGGACGGCCATGAGCGACTCGGAACTGAACAAGGCCGGCATCGATCCGGCGCTGCTGCGCGACGCCAAGGCCACGATCTACCGCACGCCGGCGGACTGGCCGGGCGGACAGCAGACGGTCCTCGCCTTCCGCGGCACGGTGCCGAGCGAGATGGAGGATCTGCAGACCAACATGGATCAGGCGCTGGGGGGCGAGACGATCCAATACAAGGCTGCCGCCCAACTCGGCGCCAACGTCGCCAACAAGCTCGGCCCCGACGTCATGGTCACCGGCCATTCGCTCGGCGGCGGCAAGGCGCAGGCGGCGGGCGTGTCCGGCGGCCTGACCGGCATGATGTTCAACGCGGCCGGTCTCAATCCCAAGACGGTCGGCGGCGACACCGGCGATCCCTCCGACTTCCTGCAGTTCCGGACACCGGGCGATCCGCTGACCGGCGTCCAGAATTCAGCCGCCCTGCAATCGGGGGTCGGTCTGCTGGCCGGCGGTCTGGGGTCCGGGATCGGCATGCCCGTGGCCGCAGGCAACTTCATCGCCGACAAGCTGGGCTTCCCGTTCCTCTCGCCCGACACGCGCCAGCTGGTGGAAGGCGGAACCACCGCTTTCCCCCGTGCGTTGAAGAATCTCGTCAGTCAGGGCAACCTGCTGCCGCCGGCCATTGGGCCGGTCGTCACCGTCCCGGCGCTCGACGATGCGGGCAAGCCGGTGCCGATGACCAGCCCGGGCGGGCAGCATTCCATCATCAGCGTCATCAACGGCATCGAGCGCGAGAAGAGCGAGGACGTCGCCACTCTGCAGGATTCATCGGAGCAGGGCGCGTCCGGATGATCCGCCGCCAGGTCTTCCGTGTGATGCTGGCGGTCGTCCTCGCCGCCGGATGTGCAATGAGTCAGGAGAGCAATGCCATGGGCGCCACCGCCCGCAGACTGGACACCAGCCGCTATTTCGACGATCCGAAGCTGGCGGCCCTGGCCGACGACGTGCAGGAAGGCCGCGTTTCCAAGGTGGTCGAGGCTCTGCGCGGCGGCGTTGACCCCAACGGCGTTGGCCGGGACGGTTTCCGCCCGATCTTCTTCATCTTTCCCGCTCCGACGAACGAGACGGCCAAGGCGCTGCTGGCCGCCGGTGCCGACGCCAACGTCAAGACGGCGGGGGGCGAGCCGCCGCTGATGTATGCGGTGCGGCTGGAGGACCCCGCCTTCACCCGCGTCCTGCTGGCCGGGCGGGCCGATCCCAATGCCCGTGGGAGCAACGACAAGCCGGTGATCCACGAGGCCGTGCGCTCCGACCAGCCGGAGCATCTGCGGCTGCTGGCCCGCGCCGGGGTCGATCTCAATGTCGTATGGGGCAACGCGACGCCGCTCCTCGCGGCGGTGGAGAGCATGAGCTGGGCGAGCGCCACGGCGCTGCTCGAGCTGGGGGCCGGCACCGACTGGCGCAGCCCCGGCGGTCGCACCCAGTTCACCGCCGGCGAGTCCTTCTGCAATTTCTTCACCAGACAGCGCCCCTTGCGCATTCCGCCGGCCCATCGCGAGGCGGTGCGCGGCCTGTTCGCCGCCTTCGCGCGGCGCGGCGTGGTGCTGGATTGTGCCGGCCTGGCCGACCGGCTGTAGGCGGAAACGGGCCGGGCGTCGCGCCGGAAATTTTTTGAAGAAAAGCGCTTGCGCCCGGTGAAGCTTTTGAGTAGGTTGCGCGCCTCGACGCCGACGGCCTGCCGCCGACGCCGACAGGGAAGACGACACAGCGCGCCCGTAGCTCAGCTGGATAGAGCATCAGACTACGAATCTGAGGGTCAGGAGTTCGAATCTCTTCGGGCGCGCCATCTTCTCCAGAAAGATATGATCGACACGCAAGGCCGCCTCCGGGCGGCCTTTGTCGTTTCGCGACTTCGTCGCGCTGGCGCAAGCCCCGGTGGCTCCTCTACACTTGTGGCCCGGACCACTGGATGCATGGCCATGCCCCGCAGCGACTTCTATCCGCCCATCGACCCGTTCCAGACCGGCACCCTCGCCGTCGACGGGATCCACACGGTCTATTGGGAGCAGGCGGGCAACCCGCGCGGCGTGCCGGTGATGTTCCTGCATGGCGGGCCGGGGGCCGGTGCCTCGCCCACCCACCGCCGCTTCTTCGACCCCGCCCATTACCGCATCGTCGTGATGGACCAGCGCGGGGCCGGCCGTTCCACGCCGCTGGGAGAAACGCGCGAGAACACCACCGAACGGCTGGTCGAGGACATCGAGACGCTGCGCCGGCACCTTGGCATCGAGCGCTGGCACCTGTTCGGCGGCTCCTGGGGTTCGACGCTGGCGCTGGCCTATGCCCAGACCCATCCCGAGCGCTGCCTGGGCCTGATCCTGCGCGGCATCTTCCTGATGCGGAAGGCGGAGATCGACTGGTTCCTCTATTCCATGCGCATCCTCTTCCCCGAGGCCTGGGCCGCCTTTGCCGGCCATATCCCGGAGGACGAGCGCGACGATCTGCTGGAGGCCTACTGGAAGCGGCTCGATTCGGCCGACCCGATGGTGCGCATGGCCGCGGCGCGGGTGTGGAGCATCTATGAGGGCAGTTGCTCCTCCCTGCTGCCGTCGCCCGACCTGATTGCGGCCAGCGGCGAGGACCGCCACGCCCTGGGGCTGGCGCGGATCGAGGCGCATTATTTCCGCTCCAACCGCTTCACGCCGGAGGACAAGCTGCTGCGCGACGTCTCCCGCATCCGCCATCTGCCGGGGGTCATCGTCCAGGGCCGCTACGACATCGTCTGCCCGGTGATCTCCGCCGACGCGCTGCACCGCGCCTGGCCGGAAGCCGATTACCGCATCGTCCCCGACGCCGGCCACTCCGCCATGGAACCCGGCATCCGCGCCGCGCTGATCCAGGCGACGGAGCGGTTCAAGGAATATCGGTGACGGGAGTTTCGGGGAGACGCTGGATCGGAGGACAAGATTGACACGGATGTCACGGATTTAGGCACGGATGTCACGGATTTTTCTTGAGCGTGGCGGTGCGCCGGCCAGACCCGACAGCAGCTGCTTCGGAACGCCACATCCGTGAAATCCGTGCTGCAATCCGTGACATCCGTGTTCATCTTGCCCGCAACTCCCGAACCTCCCGTCCCGCCGACCGCCTCGCGCCCTTGCACCCGCCTTCCTCCCACCCCACACTCTGCCGATGCCTGAACTTCCCGAAGTCGAGACGGTGTGCCGGGGCCTCGCCCCGCATCTCGAAGGCCGGCGGCTGGTCCGTGTGGAGCAGCGGCGGCCCAACCTGCGCACCCCCTTTCCGCCGCGCTTCTGCGAGCGGCTGACCGGCCGGCGCGTCGAGTCGGTGCGGCGGCGGGCCAAATACATCCTGATGCATCTGGATGACGGCGGCGTGCTGATCGCCCATCTCGGCATGTCCGGCCGCATGATCATCGCGCCGGAACGGCCCGAGTCCTTCGACAAGCACGACCATGTGGTGTTCGAGACCGATATCGGGACCGTCGTCACCTTCAACGACGCCCGCCGCTTCGGGTTGATGGACCTGACGGTGGCCGACGCGCTGGGCGACCACCCGATGCTGCGCAATCTGGGACCGGAGCCGCTGGGCAACGAGTTCTCCGGCCCCGAGCTGGCCCGCCGGCTGGCCGGCAAGATCACCCCGATCAAGGCCGCCCTGCTCGACCAGAGCATCGTCGCCGGGCTCGGCAACATCTATGTGTCGGAGGCGCTGTACCAGTCCGGCATCCTGCCGACCCGCACCGCCGCCAGTCTGACGGCCGCGGAGGTCGACCGGCTCGCCAGCGCGGTGCGCGAGGTGCTGGAGCGCGCGATCGCCGCCGGCGGCTCCTCCTTGCGCGACTACCGGCAGGCGTCGGGGGAGCTGGGCTATTTCCAGCACCAGTTCGCCGTCTACGACCGGGAGGGGGAGGGCTGCCCCGATTGCGACTGCGACCGTGCCCGGACGGGGGGCGTTCAGCGGATTGTACAGTCAGGCCGCTCGACTTTCTTTTGTGCGGCGCGCCAACGGTGATATAGCTGGGGCATGACGGCTCTACCGGCCATGCTCCGGGCGGCGTCCGCCGCTTTCCTCCTTGCCGGCCCCGCGGTCGCGGGCCTGGGGAGCTTCCTCGTTCCCATTCCTCCGGCTCAAGCGGCCCCACCGGCTTTTGCCGAGTCCGGGCCGTTCGTCCCCGGCTTCACCGACGTTCCGGTGATGCCCGGGCTGGCGACCGCCGAATCGGAACCGCTGGTCTTCGACAAGCCGGGCGGGCGGATCGTCCAGGCCGTGCTGTCGGGCGAGGTGCCGCGTCAGGCGGTGCTGGCCTTCTACGACCAGACCCTGCCGCAGCTTGGCTGGCGCCGGACCGCCGACCGCGTCTTCGTCCGCGAGGGTGAGGAATTGCGGCTGGAGTTCCCCAAACCAGCCGGCCGGCAGGTCGCGACCGCCGTCCGCTTCACTTTGACGCCGCGCTGATCGCGGGGACACCCGCCATACTCGCGCCGGTTCAGGATCGAACATCTCAACAACCACGAGTCCCGGAGGCAACCGGGCTCGCCCCATCGGGAGAGTGCTGCAGCCATGTCCTATGAAACCATCCTCGTCGAGACCCGCGGCCCGGTCGGCCTGATCACGCTGAACCGTCCGAAGGCGCTGAACGCGCTGTGCGATCAGCTGGTGACCGAGTTGGGCCAGGCGCTGGACGCCTTCGAGGCCGATTCCGCCATCGGCGCCATCGTCGTCACCGGGTCGGAGCGCGCCTTCGCCGCCGGCGCCGACATCAAGGAGATGGCCGGCTTCTCCTATATGGATGTCTACAACTCCAACTTCATCACGGCGAAGTGGGAGCGGCTGGCCAAGTGCCGCAAGCCGACCATCGCCGCGGTCGCCGGCTTCGCGCTCGGCGGTGGCTGCGAGCTGGCGATGATGGCCGACTTCATCCTGGCCGCCGACACCGCCAAGTTCGGCCAGCCGGAGGTCACCATCGGCACCATCCCCGGCGCCGGCGGCACCCAGCGCCTGACCCGCTTCGTCGGCAAGTCCAAGGCGATGGAGATGGTCCTGACCGGCCGCATGATCGACGCCGCCGAGGCCGAGCGCTGCGGCCTCGTCTCCCGCATCGTCCCGGCCGCCGAACTGGTCGAGGAGGCGGTGAAGGTCGCCACCAAGATCGCCTCGCTGTCGCAGCCGGTCATCGCCATGGCGAAGGAGGCGGTCAACGTCGCCTATGAATCGACCCTGACCGAGGGCATCCGCTTCGAACGCCGCCTGTTCCATTCGACCTTCGCCACCGAAGACCAGAAGGAAGGCATGGCGGCCTTCGCCGAGAAGCGCCAGCCCGGCTGGAAGAATCGCTGAGTCGCCGACACAGCGCCAACCCGGCGTTGACTCTGCCTGCTGATCCGTCCCCTGCATCTTGCGGGGGACGGACCAGATCCCATCAAGATGTCGTTTAGCTACGATTAGTCAAAATCAACGGGCGACCACGCCTTGACTCGGGGTGCGCTGCCGCGTATAAGGCGCGCTCGCATCACGACAGCCGTGTCGTTCGGAGTAGGGTTTCCATGGCCAATCATAAGTCCGCTGAAAAGCGCATTCGTCAGACCGAGCGTCGCACGGAAGTCAACCGTGCCCGCATCAGCCGCATCCGTTCCTTCGTGAAGAAGGTCGAGGGCGCGATCCAGAGCGGCGACAAGTCCGCCGCCGCCGAGGCGTTCAAGTCCGCTCAGCCGGAAATGATGCGCGGCGTGTCCAAGGGCGTGCTGCACAAGAACACCGTGTCGCGCAAGCTGTCGCGTCTGTCGGCTGCGATCAAGGCTCTCTGATCGAGTCTTCATCCGCTGCTTTCAAAAAGCCGCGCCCGTGACTCGGGGCGCGGCTTTTTGCGTTTAAAGTAAATATGCGGATGCTCGACAATTGTCTTAGATTGTTCTTACGGTCGCGTATGAGATTCGGGATCGGTCTTGTGGTCAAAGCGAACGTTTTTATCTTTTTGGGCCGTTCGCCATCTGTCCCATTGCCAGATTTCCGCAGCCTCGTTAGACTTTTGATCCATTCGGCCGGACGAATTGGGGTGATGCAACACTCTGTGTCCGGTTGAACACAGCAGTGAAATACTGAAGGTCTTACGCCGGATCAGGGCTTGTTGAGTCCCGGTCGTTCGCACGATCTTCTTTTACTTACAAGCTGTCGTGCTTGGGGCGGGATTTACGATCCCGTCGACTCTTGCGCGTGCTTTTTTGGGTATGGTGTTCCGTTCGGGGTTATCCTTGCCCGGAGTCTTCCGGGCTGGACCAGACGGGCGGCTATTCCGGTTGCAGAACCGGATTTGGGGCCGGGTTTGGGGCCGGTTGCGGGGTGATCCCGCGCCGCCACGGCGGTGGGGCCGGCCGGCGGAAGGAGCGGGAGTAAGGGAGCATGTCGGTCGGCGTGTCGTTGGATCAGCAGTGGGCGCGCATTCGCGGACGCCTGAAGGAAGAGGTGGGCGAGATCGCCTACCGGAGCTGGCTTCAGCCGCTGTCCGTCGCCAGCCTGGTCGGCGGCGAGGTGTGCATCGTCGTGCCCACGCGCTTCATGCGCGACTGGGTGCTGACCCACTATGCCGACCGCATCCGCGCCCTCTGGTCCGGCGAGAATCCGGAAGTCCAGTCGATCGACGTCATCGTCGCCTCCACCAACCCGCCGGCGGCGCTGGTCGCCGACAACGACGACCGTGATGACGGCCGGGATCATGGCCGTGATGGGGGCCGCGACGATGGTCGCGCCGCTCCGCCCCAGCGTGGCTTCGAATCGCGTGCCGCCGATTCCCGCCCGGCTCCCCGTCCGCTGCCGCCGTCCTCCGCCGAACCGGCGCCGTCGACCGTCTACACCTCCGCCTCCTATGGCGGGGCGTCGGACGAATCGCCGAACGCCGTCCCCGCGATTCTGGAGGACCGCTCCGACCTGTCGGCGGCGTTAGATCCGCGATTCACCTTCGAGAATTTCGTCGTCGGCAAGCCGAACGAGCTGGCCCATGCCGCCGCCCGCCGCGTCGCCGACGCCACCACCGTGACCTTCAACCCGCTGTTCCTCTATGGCGGGGTGGGCTTGGGCAAGACCCACCTGATGCACGCGCTGGCCTGGCAGATCCGCAAGAACGACCCGAACCGCAAGGTGCTGTACCTGTCGGCCGAGAAGTTCATGTACCAGTTCATCCGGGCGTTGCGCTTCAAGGACACGATGGCCTTCAAGCAGCAGTTCCGCTCGGTCGACGTGCTGATGATCGACGACGTTCAGTTCATCAGCGGCAAGGACTCCACGCAGGAGGAGTTCTTCCACACCTTCAACGCGCTGGTCGACCAGAACCGGCAGGTCATCATCTCCGCCGACAAAAGCCCGTCCGACCTGGAAGGCATGGAGGAGCGGCTGCGCTCCCGCCTCGGCTGGGGGCTGGTGGCCGACATCCACCCGACCACCTACGAGCTGCGGCTGGGCATCCTCCAGGCCAAGGCCGACGCGCTCCAGGCCAGCATCCCGCTGAAGGTGCTGGAGTTCCTCGCCCACAAGATCACGTCCAACGTGCGCGAACTGGAAGGGGCGCTGAACCGCATCGTCGCCCATGCCGAGCTGGTCGGCCGTTCCATCTCGCTGGAGACGACGCAGGAGGTGCTGCACGATCTGCTGCGCGCCAATGACCGCCGCGTCACCATCGACGAGATCCAGAAGCGGGTGGCGGAGCATTACAACATCCGCGTCGCCGACATGCATTCCGCCCGCCGCGCCCGCGCGGTGGCCCGCCCGCGCCAGATCGCCATGTATCTGGCCAAGCAGCTGACCGCCCGCTCCCTGCCGGAGATCGGCCGCAAGTTCGGCGGCCGCGACCACACCACGGTCATGCATGCGGTGAAGAAGGTGGACGAGCTGCGCGCCACCGATCCGTCCTTCGCCGAGGATGTCGAACTGCTGCGGCGCATGCTCGAAAGCTGAGGTTCGTTTGGGCTGCCAATTAATCGCCCGATTTATCACCAAAGCAACCGCGACGTGTCGCCACGCCGCTATCCCATCGCGACGGGAAGTTTGCTAAGGTCCGCGCGCACGGAATCTTTGCGGACGGCGTGGGTGTTGTGGTGGAAACGAATATTCTTGTCGTCGATGATTCCAATTTCTTTCGCGACCTGATCCGGACAGATCTGGAAAGCAACGGTTACCGTGTGTTGCTTGCGGAGGATGGGGCGCAGGCGCTGTCGCTCTACCGCAGCCACGACATCCACATCCTCATCACCGATCTGGAAATGCCGGTGATGACCGGGCTGGAGCTGTGCTGGCATGTCCGGGCGGAGGACGACCAGCACCGCACCTTCACCATCCTGATGACGGGCGACACCGAAACGGCCCGGCGGATCGAGGCCTTCGATTCCGGCGCCGACGAGTTCCTGGCCAAGCCGATCGACCTGTCGATGCTGCGCGCCCGCGTCCGCGCCGGAGAGCGCATCACCCGCATGCACCGGGTGATGGTGGAGATGCTGCACACCGATTACCTGACCGGCGTGCTGAACCGCCGTTATTTCATGGAGCGGCTGGAACAGGCCTACCGCGCCGCGAAGGAGACCGGCTCGCCGCTGGCGGTGGCGATGTTCGACATCGACCATTTCAAGACGATCAACGACACCCACGGCCACAGCAACGGCGATTTGGCGTTGAAGCGCTTCGCCGACCATTGCGCCGCCCAGTTGCCCGACGGCGGCTTCCTCGGCCGGCTGGGCGGGGAGGAGTTCTGCCTGTGCCTGCCCGCCGCCGACCTGGATGCGGCGCTGGTACGGGTGGAGGCGATCCGCCGCTCCACCGCGGAGTTGATGGTGGAGACCGGCAGCGGGTCCAGCTTCGGCTTCACCGTCAGCATCGGCATGTGCCTGGACCAGGACACCGACTCGGTCAACGACCTGATGGCCCAGGCCGATGAGGCGCTCTATTTCGCCAAGCGCAGCGGCCGCAACCGCACCGTCCTGCGCGGCGCCGAAGGCGTGACGGTGAAGGCACGCTTCTACGTGATGTGACGGCTCTATGAAGTTTGGCGGAGCTTCATCTTCCCCCATGGACGGACGGCTTTTGTCTCAGGCACACTTTCCGCCTTAAACGGGGCTGCGCGAAGCCGCCGCCGCGGGAACCTGACAAAACGCCATTCAAGAGCCAGGGAGACCGGACGTCATGTCCAAGATGGATCACGCCCAGACCGAGTCCCAGCGGTCCAGCGCCGAGACCCAGCGCGCCGCCAAGAGCTTCACCCGCCGCCTGCTGCTGCAGAGCGCTGCCGCCGCCGCCGGTGTCGCCTCGGTCGGCCCCTTCATCCTGCGCGAGGGCCGCGCGGCGTCGGGTTCGGTGAAGATCTTCTCCTGGGCCGGCTACATCAGCCCGGACATGCTGGCCGATTTCGAGAAGAAGACCGGCGTCAAGGCGACCCTGACCGAATACGGCACCAACGACGAACTGCTGAACCAGCTGAAGGCCACCGGCGGTGCCGGCTTCGACATCATCCACCCCACCGTCGACCGCGTGCCCAACTACGTCGAATACGAGCTGGTGCAGCCGATCGACGAATCGAAGGTGAAGTGGGACGGCTGCCTGAAGTCGTCGGTCGAGGGTTCCGCCGGCATGGGCGGCGTCGTCGGCGGCAAGCGCTATTTCGCCCCGGCCGACTGGGGGACGGAGGCGCTGGCCTACGACATGAAGAAGGCGCCGCTGACCTACGGCAGCGCCAGCTACGGCGACCTGTGGGCGCCGGCCAATGCCGGCAAGGTGACGGTGCGCGGCCATTCGGCGCTGATCGGCATCGCGCTGTGGCTGGAAAGCCAGGGCAAGCTGCCGCACCCCGTCCGCGACCAGTTCAAGGACGAGGCGAAGGCGCGCGCCAACTTCGACGCCATCCTGAAGGTGGCCGTCGCCAACAAGAAGTCGGTCGCCCAGTTCTGGACCAACGAGAACGAGGCCCAGGGCGCCTTCCGCACCAACGGCTGCATCATCGGCCAGACCTGGGACAGCAGCGCGGTGGCTCTGCGCAAGGAAGGGCTGCCGATCCGCTTCATCGCGCCGAAGGAAGGGGCGCTCGCCTGGATGGAAGGCTTCGCCATCCCGAAGAAGGCCGAGAATCTGGAGAACGCCTATGCCTGGATCAACTGGTTCTACACGCCCCAGGCCGGCGCGCTCTACACCAACCATTCCGGCATCTCCAGCACCGCGGTCGGCGCCGAGGCGCATCTGACCGACCTCAACAAGCAGTTCTTCGCCGACGCCTATCCGGGCGACGCGCTGCAGAAGCTGTGGTGGTGGCCGATCCAGGAGGCGTGGTACGTCTCGATCCGCAACGAGTACCAGGACCGCTTCCTGGCGGCGTGACCCGCAGACAGAAGAGGCCATGAGCCAAGACGTCCAACTCGACCACGTCACCATGCGGTTCGGCGACACCGTCGCCGTCCGCGACGTGTCGCTGACCATCGGGGCGGGGGAGTTCTTCAGCTTCCTCGGCCCCTCGGGCTGCGGCAAGACCACCATCCTGCGCATGATCTCCGGCTTCATGGAGCCGACCGACGGCGTCATCCGCATCGGCGGCCGGGACATGCGTGGGATCGGGCCGAACAAGCGACCGACCGCGCTGATCTTCCAGAACCTGGCCCTGTTCCCGCTGATGACGGTGGCGGACAACATCGGCTTCGGGCTGGAGGTGCGCGGCGTGCCGTCGGCCGCTCGCCGCCGCCGGGTGAGCGAACTGCTGGAACTGGTGGCGCTGCCCGACACGGCGGACAAGCGGGTGACCGACCTGTCCGGCGGCCAGCGCCAGCGCATCGCCATTGCCCGCGCCCTGGCGGTGGAACCGGCGGTGCTGCTGCTCGACGAGCCGCTCTCCGCGCTCGACCTGAAGCTGCGCCAGCACATGCGCGCCGAACTGCGCGAGTTGCAGAAGCGCACCGGCGTCACCTTCATCTACATCACCCACGACCAGGGCGAGGCCCTGACCATGTCCGACCGCATCGGCGTGATGTCGCGCGGCGTGCTGGAGCAGGTGGGCGATGGCAAGACCATCTACGACCATCCGGAAACCGCCTTCGTCGCGTCCTTCGTTGGCGAGTCGAACCGCTTTTCGGGTTCGGTCACCCAGGCGACGGATGGCTGGGCGGTCCTCGACACCGCCTTCGGGCCGTTGCGCGGCCGCAACCCGCGCGGACTCGGCCCCGGCGACCGCGCCACCCTCTATGTCCGGCCGGAACGTCTGGCGCCCGGCGACAGCGACAACAGCCTGACCGCCCGCGTCAGCCACAGCGACTTCGAGGGCGCCTTCGTCAACGCCTTCCTCGACGGCGGCCTGACCGTGCAGATGCCGCATCTGGGCCAGGAGCCCGCCTTCGTTCCCGGCGAAACCGTGCGGCTGGGCTTCCGGGCTGCCGACGCGGTGGTGCTGCCGACGGCATAAGACTCCCTCTCTCGCCCCGGGAGAGGGCACGAATCGCACAAACGAAAACGCCCCGGCCAATCGGCCGGGGCGTTTCGCATTGGGAAGACCGAGTCGTCAGTGCGTCTGCTGGATCGCCGACAGCTGCCACTGGCCGCCGCGCGGGCGGACGAAGGTCCACAGCTCCGTCGCTTCGGTCGGCTGCGAGGCGTTGCCCTCGATCACCCGGCCGCTGGCGCGGTCCACCGTGACGTCGATCAGCGAGAAGCGCATGGCGACGGTGGCGTATTCCTGCGCCCCCTCGCGCCAGCCCTCGGCCAGATCGCCCTGCAGCAGGCGGACGTCGCTGACCTTGTTGACCACGCCGCGGTTGCGGTTCTCCGCCAGATCATCGCCGAAGTAGGCGAACATCTCCGGCGTCGTCGCCGCGCGCAGAGCGTCGGCATCCTCGCGCCCATAGGCGGTCTGGACGGTGACGAGCAGCCGCTCGAACGCCTCGAAGTCGGCCGGCTGGATGCCGATCTCGTCGGCCGCCTGACGGCGCTGGGCCGGGCCGGCGTTGCCGCCGCCCATACCACCAACCGGGCCGCCCACCGGGTTATAGCCGACATCCGCCGAGTCGCGGTTCATCTGTCCACCCTGCGGACCACCGGCATAAGCCGGCCGGTTCCCGCCCAGCGGACCGCCGGACGCCGCGGTGTTGGCGGTCTGCGAGCGGTTGCGGAAGAAGCGCATGGCGAGGCGGACCAGGAAGACGACCAGCAGGATCTGCAGGAGGAAGCCCAGGATGCCGGAGAAGCTGCCCAGCCCGTCGAAGAAGCCGCCGCCGAACAGCATCGCGCCGATGCCGGCGCCGATCAGGCCGCCCATCAGGCCCGACATGAAGCCACCGCCGAAGAAGCCGCGCGAGGGCGCCGCCGCCGGGGCGGTGGACCCGGGGCGCTGCATGCCCGGCGACGCCGCCGGGGCGGCGGAGCGCTCCATCGGCGAGACCGCGTTGGGCGCGGTGGAGGTGGCGGCCGGCGCCTCGGTCGTGCGGCTGCCGCGGCTGCCCGAAGAGCTGCTCTTGCCGGCGCGGGCGTCGGCGGTGCCGGCGGCCAAGGCCATCACCAGGGCAACCGCCACCGCCGTGGCGGCGCGGGCGCCCCGCTTGGTCTTAGAGGTGGCGGAAAGGCTCGAAGGTCGGGTCTTCTCGCTCATGATCGTGCTCGCTTGTCGCATCTGGTCTGTTGTCCAGCCTTGCCAGATGGGGGTGGTGCCGCCTCCGTTTAAGAGGCGGTCTCACTTTTTTCGAGCAACAATCAGCACGGCCGCCTAATCGGTCTCACTTTGCAGCGCATCGATGGCGCGCCGGTCGCGCTTGGTCGGCCGTCCCGCGCCCGGCGCCCGGTAGGGATCCTGCAGCCGCTCCTCCGGCACCGGCGGGGCGAGGTCCTCGTACAGCGCCTGGGCTTCCGGTGCCGGTCCGCGCCGGCTGCCCAGCGCCACCACCTTGACGACGCGGATGTGCCGCCCCTGGGCGAAGGTCAGCACGTCGCCCGGCTTCACCGACGCGTGCGCCTTGGTCACCACCGTCCCCGACAGCCGCACGCCCCCGTCGTTGCACAGCTTGGCGGCGAGGCTGCGCGTCTTGAAGAAACGCGCAAACCAAAGCCACTTGTCGATCCGCAGCCGGCCGGGGGTGGTGTCTTCGGTGTCGGTCATCGCGGGACCTCCGAAGATCCCCTCTCCCCCCCGGGGAGAGGGTTAGGGTGAGGGGGGCGCGTGGCGTGGATTCTCGGGAAGGCACGCGGTGCATCCCCCTCACCCCGACCCTCTCCCCGGGGGGGAGAGGGAGAATAGGTGCTGATCGATTGTGCGTTCATTCCACCCCCTCAAAAAACCAGTTCACATCCCCGACAGTTGCCGCAGCTTGGCGAACGGGTGGTCCTCGTTCGTCGGCCGCTCGCGCCGCTGCCTGTTTCCTTGGCGTTGACCCTGCGGCCGCTTCCGCTTCCAGGTCACCGCCCCGTCCTCGGCGACGATCCGCACATAGCCAAGCCCGGTCAGCACCGTCCCCAGTTCCTCCGCCGACAGGCCGACGCGCTGGCCGAGCGCCACCTCGCGGATCGGCGCATTGGCCTTGGACGCGGTCAGCAGTTCCGTCTCCAGCCGGTCGAGCATGTCGACGCGCAACGCCCGCCCGGCGGCCAGCGGATAGCCGATGGCCTCCCAGAAGGCCGGCGGCGCGCCGCCGTCTTTCACCGGTGGGGCTTCCACCGACACGCGGCCGGGCGGCGGGATCGGCACCGGCAAGGAATGCCCCTGCGCCACCGCCCACAGCAGCCCGCGCAAACTGACCGCCGCCGGCTTGGCCAGCGCCGTCAGATAAAGATGCGACACCCCAAGCCGGACGCCCAGCCTGGTCAGCGCCTTACGGTCCTCGCGCTCCAGCCGCTCCACCATGTCGGCGACCGGTGTGCGCGGCAGCACCCCCAGACCCTCGACCAGCTGGAAGACCAACCCGCGCCCCGCACCCGACAGCCCCTCGGCGGCGGACAGCGCGAACAGCGGCTTCAGCCGGGCGGCGATATGGTCCTTCAGCCAGCGGTCCAGCCGCGCCCGCACCCGCTCGCGCTGGGCCTGATCCAGCATGCCCTCGTCGAAGGGCACCACCAGCGGCGCCAGCACCGACGGTCCGGCGGCCAGCCGCGCCACCGGCAAATTGTCGGCGCTCAGCACCCCGTCCGGCCCCAGCGCAAAGACGTCGTCCGGCTCCGCCTCGAAGGCGCGCAGCCGCTTGGCGAGTTCGTCGCGCAACGCCCGCCGCGCAGCGGTCAGCAGCGACTTCGCCTCGTCGGAGCGGTCGGGCGCGTCGGGAACGAAGCGGAAGCCCTCCAGCCGCCCGACCACATGCCCCTCCACCACCACCTCGCCGTCGGCCCGCACGCCGCCCAGCAGCGACCGCCCGTCCTTCAGCGTCCGCGACAGCGTGGCGGAGCGGCGGTCGATGAAGCGCTGGGTCAGCCGCTCGTGCAGGGCGTCGGACAGCCGGTCCTCAATGGCGCGGGTGCGTTCCTGCCAGTGCAGCGGGTCCTTCAGCCAAGTCGGCCGGTTGGAGATGTAGGTCCAGGTGCGGATATGGGCGATGCGGGCGACCAGCGCGTCGATGTCGCCCTCCGTCCGGTCGAGCCGGGCGATCTGCTTCGCCACCCAGTCGTCGTCCAGCCGGCGCAGCGGCCCTCGCAGGCTGCGGAAGACCTGGGCCAGCAGCTTGGTGTGGGCATCCGACAGCACCTTGCGGAAATCGGGGACCTGACAGACCTCCCACAGCAGCTTCACGGCGTCCCGGCCGCGGGCGAGGTCCATGATCTCCGGGTCGCGCACCAGCGCCTGCAGCGCCAGATGGTCGTCGGCCTCGCGCACGCGCGACAGCTCCTGGATCGGCGCCCGTTCCTCCAGCGATTTCAGCAGGAAGCCCGGCGTGTCGAAACGCAGGTCGCTGTTGCGCCAGGACAGCGTCTTGACCGTCTCGAACTCGTGGTTCTCGACGCGGTTGACCAGATCGGCGTCCAGTTCCCCCACCTCGTCGGTGGTGCCGAAGGTGCCGTCGCGCATGTGGCGTCCGGCGCGGCCGGCGATCTGCGCCACCTCGGCGGGGCGCAGGCGGCGCGGGGCGAAGCCGTCGAACTTGACGATGCGGGCGAAGGCGACATGGTCGACGTCCATGTTCAGCCCCATGCCGATGGCGTCGGTCGCCACGAGATAATCGACCTCGCCCGCCTGATAGAGCCCGACCTGCGCGTTGCGCGTGCGCGGGCTGAGCGCCCCCAGCACCACGGCGGTGCCGCCACGCTGGCGCCGGATCATCTCGGCGATGGAATAGACGTCGGTGGCGGAAAAGGCGACGACGGCGGAGCGCGGCGGCAGGCGCGTCAGCTTCTTGTAGCCGGCATAGGTCAGCTGCGAGAAGCGTGGCCGGCTGATGAACTCCGCCTTCGGCACCAGCCGGCGGATCATCGGCTGCATCGAATCGGACCCCAGCACCATCGTCTCGACCATGCCGCGGGCGTTCAGCAGCCGATCGGTGAAGATGTGGCCGCGCTCCGGGTCGGCGCAGAGCTGGATTTCGTCCACCGCCAGGAAATCGACGGCGCGGTCCAGCGGCATCGATTCGACGGTGCAGACCCAGTAGGACGGGTTGGGGGGCAGGATCTTCTCCTCCCCCGTCACCAACGCGACGGCGTTCTTTCCCTTGATCGAGACGATGCGGTCGTAATTCTCCCGCGCCAGCAGGCGCAGGGGAAAGCCGATCATGCCGGACCGGTGACCGAGCATGCGCTCGATCGCCAGATAGGTCTTGCCGGTGTTGGTCGGCCCCAGCACGGCGACCACACGGCCCCCCCGCCCGAGACCGCCGCCCGCCGAAGCGTGAGAGGACGTCATGGGGTTAAGCTTTGGGGTGCGAAGGCCCGCAATGCAAGCGGCGGCTTGTCTTTTGCACCTTCTGTCCCGTCCCAAAAAAGACAAGGGCCGCCGAAGGGGGATTCGGCGGCCCATGGTCTCACGGCGGCTGCGTTGGGGGGCTTGGGGTCGCCGCCGGGAGTCTGTCTGTTACGTCACTGCTTGGGCTGCTCCTGCGGTGCCGGCGCCGGACCCGGTCCCGGGCCCTTGCCCGGCCCCATTCCACCCGGCCCCATCCCGTGATGGCGCGGGCCGTCATGGTCCCAGCCGCCCGGGCCACCCATATGGCCGCCATGGTGGCCGCCCATCCGTCCGCCCATGCCGCCCGGACCCTGGTTCAGCATGCGGTCGGCCTGCTTCTGCTGGTCGGGCGTCAGCTGGGCGTAGAGGTCGGTCAGCGCCGGGCGGACGGTCTGGATCTGCTGCAGGTGGGCCTGCATCATCTGCTCGGCCCGCTCCAGGCGCTGGGGCAGGGCGGCAGGCCGCGGGGCGTCCTTGAACTTGACGCACAGATCCTGCGTCGGCTTCAGGCTGGAACGGGCGGCGTCGGCGAACTTGGTCCAGGCGGCGCGCTGCTGATCGGTGATGTTCAGCTTCTTCTCCGCATAGGCCAGCTTGCCGGCCAGACGGGCTTCCTGGTCCTCGCACATGCGGGCGAAGTGGCGGTCGGGTCCGCCGGCGCCCGGCCCCATGCCAGGACCGCCGGGCTGCGGACCACCCTGGGCGAAGACCGGAACGGCCACGCCGAGACCGGCGACCAGCAGGGCGGAGGTCAGAAGGGCGCGTTTCATGGTGTCGACTCCTCAGTGTTTGGTGCTCTCTAAACCCCGGATGGAGGGGGCTTATTCCGTTGGGACGTTGCCGGCTGGATCGCCGCCGCTGTCCCGATGACCAGACAATGGGCGCCGAACGTTGCGGTCGAATGTCCGCAAACCGGTCATTTGGTAACAGAGTGTAACCGCCGGCCGTCCCGTAACCGGGCGTTACACATTTCCCCTTCACCCCCGACGCGCCTCGCCCGATCATGGAGCCATGGACCGCACGCCCCACCTCCTCGTCGTCGACGACGACCGCGAAATCCGCTCCCTCGTCGCCCAGTTCCTGACCAAGCACGGCTATCGTGTCACCGGGGTCAGGGACGGGGCGGAGATGATGCGCACGCTCGACGGCGCCCGCGTCGACCTGATCGTCCTCGACCTGATGCTGCCGGGGGAGGACGGGCTGTCGCTCTGCCGCCGGCTGCGCGCCACGCCGCAGACGGCGCAGACCCCCGTCATCATGCTGACCGCCATGGGGGAGGAGACCGACCGCATCGTCGGGCTGGAGATGGGCGCCGATGACTACCTGGCGAAGCCCTTCAGCCCGCGCGAGCTGCTGGCCCGCATCAAGGCGGTGCTGCGCCGCGTCTCCGCCCCGCCGGTGGCGGGCGCCCCGGCGGCGGCCGGCACGGTGCTGCGCTTCGAAGGCTGGTCGCTCGACCTGACCAAGCGGGAACTGCGCTCGCCCGACGGGGTGCTGGTCCAGCTGTCGGCCGGCGAGTATGACCTGCTGGTCGCCTTCGTCGAGCATCCGCAGCGGGTGCTGACCCGCGACCAGCTTCTCGATCTGGCGCGCGGGCGGTCGGCGGTTCCCTTCGACCGCTCCATCGACGTGCAGGTCAGCCGGCTGCGCCGCAAGATCGAACCCGACCCGGCCGAACCGACGCTGATCAAGACGGTGCGCGGCGGCGGCTATCTCTTCACCCCGACCGTCGGCAGCGGCGGACTGGCATCGTGACCACCCGGCCGGAAGAGATGACGGCGAAATCCAGGCTGGCCCGCCGCCGCAGCCTGCGCCGCCTGCGTCTGGGCTTCCCCGACAGCCTTGCCGCACGTATCGCCCTGACGGTGGTGCTGGCGCTGCTGCTGACCCAGGCGATCAGCGCGCTGGTCTATTTGACCGACCGCAGCGAGGGGCCGCCGATCCACGGTCCCAACGTGCTGATCCAGCGCATCACCGCCATCGTCCAGCTGGTGGAAAGCACGCCGCCGCCGGGCCGCGAGCGGGTGGTGCGCGCCATCGACGATCCGGTCCTGCGCGTCGAATGGCGCCCCGACCGCCCGCCGCCGCTGGCGCCCGACGCCATTTCCAGCGGCCGGTTCGACGGGCTGAAGCGCCGGCTGCGCGAGTCGCTCGACACCGCCGACCGCAACATCCTGGTCGAGGTCCAGCGCCCGCCCCGTGACGACCACCAGCATCCTCCCTTCATGGGCGGCGACGAGCCGCGGCGCTGGGGGCCGCATGTCCGGCTGTCGGTGCGGCTCGGCGACGGGTCGTGGCTCAGCTTCACCGGCGGCGATCCGCTGGCCGGTCCCTTCGGCATCGTGCGTTTCCTGTTGTGGATGGGCGCGATCGCCGCGGTGATCCTGCTGGTGTCGCTGCTGGCCGCCCGCCGGGTGACGGCGCCGCTGGCCAATTTCGCCGCCGCCGCCGAACGGCTCAGCGTCGACGGGCAGGCCGATCCGTTGACCGAGGAAGGCCCGCGCGAGCTGCGCGCCGCCACCCGCGCCTTCAACCGGATGCAGGCGCGGCTTGCCCGCTTCGTCGCCGACCGCACCCAGATGCTGGCGGCGATCAGCCACGACCTGCGCACGCCGATCACCCGCCTGCGCCTGCGCGCCGAGCTGGTGGACGATCCGGAGATGCAGCGCCGGATGCTGGCCGACCTGGACGAGATGGAGGCGATGATCTCCGCCACGCTGGCCTTCGCCCGCGACGACGCCCAGCGCGAGCCGCGCGGCCGCTTCGACCTTGCCGACCTGCTGCAGAGCCTGTGCGACGACCGCGTCGACGCCGGCCACCGCGCCCTCTACGACGGCCCGGCCCATGTGGTGGCGGAAGGCCGCCCGGTGGCGCTGCGCCGGGCGCTGGCCAACCTGATGGACAACGCCATCAAGTATGGCGGCGGCTTCATCGTCCGGCTGGAGACCGGCGCCGACGGCACCAATGCCGCCAATGCCCTGATCCACATCGACGACGACGGCCCCGGCATCCCGGAGGCGGAGTTCGAGAAGGTCTTCGCCCCCTTCTACCGGCTGGAACGCTCCCGTTCCCGCGACACCGGCGGCGTCGGCCTGGGCCTGTCCACCGCCCGCAGCATCATCCGCGGCCACGGCGGCGACGTGACCCTGGCGAACCGCGGCGAGGGCGGTCTGCGGGCGACGGTGACGCTGCCGCTCTGACCTTCTGATTGCCGCAAAGAAAAAGGGCCGCCCCACCGGGACGGCCCTTCTTTTTCAACCCTACGACCGCTTAGTAGCGGTAGTGGTCCGGCTTGTACGGGCCGGCGGTCGGCACGCTGATGTAGGCAGCCTGCTTGTCGGTCAGGGTGGTCAGCTTGGCGCCGATCTTTTCCAGATGCAGGCGGGCGACCTTCTCGTCCAGGTGCTTGGGCAGGACGTAGACCTTGTTCTCGTAGTTGGCGGCATTGGTCCACAGCTCGATCTGGGCCAGCACCTGGTTGGTGAAGCTGGCGCTCATCACGAAGCTGGGGTGGCCGGTGGCGCAGCCCAGATTGACCAGACGGCCCTGGGCGAGGACGATCAGGCGCTTGCCGTCGGGGAACACCACCTCGTCGACCTGCGGCTTGACCTCTTCCCAGACCAGATTGCGCAGGGCGTCGATCTGGATCTCGCTGTCGAAGTGGCCGATGTTGCAGACGATGGCGCGGTCCTTCATGGCCCGCATGTGGTCGATCGTGATGACGTCGACGTTGCCGGTCGCGGTGACGAAGATGTCGCCCTGCGGAGCGGCATCCTCCATCGTCACGACCTGATAGCCTTCCATGGCGGCCTGCAGCGCGTTGATCGGGTCGATCTCCGTCACCAGGACGCGGGCGCCCTGCGAGCGCAGCGAGGCGGCCGAGCCCTTGCCGACGTCGCCATAGCCGGCGACCACGGCGACCTTGCCGGCGACCATCACGTCGGTGGCGCGCTTGATGCCGTCGACCAGCGACTCGCGGCAGCCATAGAGGTTGTCGAACTTCGACTTGGTGACGCTGTCGTTCACGTTGATGGCCGGAACCTTCAGCGTGCCCTTCTTCATCATCTCATAGAGACGATGGACGCCGGTGGTGGTCTCTTCCGACAGGCCGCGGACGTCGTTCAGCATCTCCGGATACTTGTCGTGCATGATCTGGGTGACGTCGCCGCCATCGTCCAGGATCATGTTCGGGGTCCAGCCGTCCGGACCGCGCAGGGTCTGCTCGATGCACCACCAGAACTCCTCCTCCGTCTCGCCCTTCCAGGCGAAGACCGGGATGCCGGCGGCGGCGATGGCGGCGGCGGCCTGGTCCTGGGTCGAGAAGATGTTGCAGGAGGACCAGCGCACGGTGGCGCCGAGCGCGGTCAGCGTCTCGATCAGCACGGCGGTCTGGATGGTCATGTGCAGGCAGCCGACGATGCGGGCACCGGCCAGCGGCTTGGAGTCGCCGAATTCGGACCGCAGGGCCATCAGGCCCGGCATCTCGGTCTCGGCGATGGTGATCTCCTTGCGGCCCCAGTTCGCGAGGCTGATGTCCTTGACCTTGTAGTCCGTGAATTCGGCGGCCATGAGGGATGACTCCTGGTGGGCAGTGATGATTGGGGCAGCGATGATTGGCGCCGGCCGGATCGAATCCCCGGCCTTGCCGCTGTAATTTGCCAAGGGTGTATCAGCGGCATCGGAACCATGCAAGCATAAAGATATCTTTATGTTTGTTGGGTAGGGTGATGGAAAGACCGGTGATCGAAAGACCGGCCACATCCCTTTATGTTCGCTTTACGTTCCCATCTGCCGCGGCTAAGCTGCGGGCATGGACGAGATACGGCGATCCCCGATCAAGGGCCGCGGCGCGGTCAGCAACGCCACCGGGCGGTTCGAGCGCGAGACCCGCGTCCTGACCGACGACGGCTGGACCGGCTATGCCGAGGGTGGGAACGAGGCGCTGTCCGATCCCGTCCGCACCATTGTTGCCCCGGCGTCGGCCAAGTCGATCATCACCAGCAACCAGTCGCCCGACATCCCCTTCGACCGGTCGGTGAACCCGTACCAAGGGTGCGAGCACGCCTGCATCTACTGCTTCGCCCGGCCGACCCATGCCTATCTCGGCCTGTCGCCCGGATTGGATTTCGAGACCAAGCTGTTCGCCAAGCGCAACGCGGCGGAACTGCTGGCGAAGGAGTTGCGGGCGAAATCCTATGACTGCCGGCCGCTGGCGCTGGGGGCCAACACCGATCCCTACCAGCCGATCGAGCGGACGGAGGGCATCACCCGGCGGGTGCTGGAGGTCTGCCGCGACTTCAAGCAGCCGGTCAGCATCATCACCAAATCGGCGCTGGTGCTGCGCGACCTCGACATCCTGGCGCCGATGGCGGCGGAAGGGCTGGCGTCGGTCGCGCTCTCCGTCACCACGCTGGACCGCGACCTCGCCCGCGTGATGGAGCCGCGGGCCAGCACGCCGCCGCGCCGGCTGGAGGCGATCCGCAGCTTGACGCAGGCCGGCGTGCCGGTGGCGGTGCTCGCCAGCCCGATGATCCCCGCCCTGAACGACCATGAGCTGGAGGCGATCCTGGAGGCGGCGGCCGGGGCCGGGGCGAGCGCCGCAAGCTATATCCTGCTGCGCCTGCCGCTGGAGATCGCCGGGCTGTTCGAGGAATGGCTGCGCGTCCACGCCCCCAACCGCGCCGACCGCGTGCTGAGCCTGATGCGGCAGAGCCGCGACGGCGCGCTCTACCGCTCCGGATTCGGCACGCGGATGAAGGGCACCGGCCCTTACGCCGAACTGCTGCGCCATCGCTTCAAGCTGGCCTGCCGCAAGCATGGGCTGGGCGATCGGAGCTGGCAGCTCGACTGCAGCCGCTTCCGGGTGCCGCCGGCCGTGGGGGATCAGCTGTCGCTTCTGTGAGGGGCGGGAGTTGGAACAGCGTGGAACAGGGGGCCGGGTGGTGTTTCATCCGCCGCCTACCGGCGCCGGGAGAAGGGACCGGCGGCGCGGCGGCTCACCGGGCCGGGGTTGAGGTTGGGATAGGGTTCATGCTCGTTGACGGTCCAGGGGAAGACGCCCTTCGGACCCTCCGCTTCCGCCCGGGCCAGGATGGCGGCGATCATGGCCGGATCGGGCGGCGTGCGCTCGCGCAACGCACCGGGGACATCGTCGTCGAGTTCGGGCACGGTGACGGCGGGCGGGTCTTCGGGACGGGGCGATTGCAGGCCGGGCGGTTGCGTTTTGGTGTCCGGGAGATCTCTCGGAGTATCGAGACCGGCGAAGAGGCCGAGGCGTTCGGCCAGCCAACGGACGGTGGAGGGGTCGCCGGCCGAAACCAGCCGTTCGATCTGTTCGGCCACCAGGACGCGGAGCGAGGACAGGCGCAGTTCGGCTTCGCGGTTCAGGGCTTCACGCTCCCACCAGACGCGGATGCGGAAATCCTTGGAGCCGTAATAGGCCCGCCACAGGGTGGTGCGGCTGCAGCCCATGGCGCGGGATACCTGGAGAAAGCTGTTGCCGCGCGCCAGCATGCCGGCGGCCATGATCCATTGTTCCTCGTGGAACTGCGATCCCGGGACCAGCGAGCCTTCGGATGGCACCGGCGGCTCCTCCGCCCAGCAGGGGAAACGGTCGTCTTTCAGCGTGCGGGAATCGACGGGCATGGGGCGGCTCCGCGGAAGGGTGGGTCCTGCGGAGAGCTTATGGGAATTTTTTCCGGTATTGGAGATTTTATGCAAAGACCGCTGGTGGCCGGGGAGGTCGCGGCGTCCGGGGCAACATTTCCACGGATGTCACGGATTAAGACACGGATGACACGGATTTTTTGGTCTTGTGGACGCTCCGGCTTCGACCGGAAGCCATGGCTTCGGAACGCCACATCCGTGACATCCGTGTCTTAATCCGTGACATCCGTGTCGATCTTGCCCGCCATCTCCGCGGCTTCCCGCCCGGACGAGGTGTCGTCAGGATCGGCGGATCGTCTTGCCCCAGGGCGGCAGCGGGGCGGCGGGCTTCTGCCCGGAGGACGACAGCGCCGACAGCGGCAGGCGGCCGGTCGCCAGCATCGCCATCACCAGGGCCGGATGGGCCGGACCTGCGTTGGTGGTGTCGTGGTCGGTCTGCCCGGTCTCGGCCGGTTCGTCGTTCAGCGCCTCGTTGATGCGGGCGAAGGCTTCGATGTCTTTGATGTGCAGCATGGTCCGTGCCCCTCGGCTTCGACATTTGTGCGTCGCAGCAAAAACGAAGGTAACAGCTCTGCCCTCGAATGGTCTCACGTGCGGCGCTTTGACGCGGCCCATTTTCTAACGGACCGGCTCGCGAACGGCCAGCATAAGCCCGAAGCCGATGACGAAGAAAGTCAGAACCGTCGCCATGCCGGCGCGCTGGCTGTCGAAGGCCTGGGTCGCCAGCCCGAACAGCAGCGGCCCGAAGAAGCCGACGAAGCGGCCGGTCAGGCCGTAGAGCCCGAACATCTCGCCCGACATGCCGGGCGGGGCCAGCCGCGCCATCATCGACCGCCCGGCCGCCTGCGCCGGCCCGAAAAACAGTCCCAGCCCCAGCGCGAAGACCCAGAACCACAATCGGTCGGTCGCCAGCAGCAGCGGCAGGCCGCACGACCCCATGCCGGCCAGGGCGATCAGGATCACCGGCTTGGCACCCAGCCAGTCGTCCATCCAGGCGAAGCCGATGGCCCCCGCCCCGGCCACCACGTTGAGCGCGATGGCGAAGACGAGGATTTCCTCGAAGCTCATGCCGAAGCTGCCGGCGGCGAAGATGCCGCCGAACATGGTGATGGTGTTGATGCCGTCGCGGTAGAAGGCGCTGGCGACCAGGAAGCGCGCCACCTCGCGGTAGCGCCGGACCTGACGCAGCGTGGCGACCAGCGTCGCCACCCCCTCGCGCGCCGCCCGGATCAGGCCGTGGCCGGTGGACGGCTCGTCGGGCACCCAGAGGAAATAGGGCAGCGCGAACAGCCCGTACCAGGCGGCGGCCAGCAGGGCGGTGGCGCGGACATTGGCCTGCGGCCCCCAGTCGGCCCACTCCATCCCGAACAGGCCGAACAGCGGGGCCGGCGCCTTGACGAAGCCGACCAGCGCCAGGACGAGGCAGGCCAGCCCGCCGAAATAGCCGATGCCCCAGCCCCAGCCCGACACCCGGCCGAACAGCCGCTCCGGCACCAGCCCCGGCAGGGTGGCGTTGTAGAAGACGTTGGCCAGTTCGAACGCCACGGTGGCGACCACCACGCAGGCCAGCGCGAAGGCGGCGTCGGCCGGATCGGGACGCACCCACCAGAGGGCGGCGGTGAACAGGACGGTGACCAGCGTGAACAGCGCCATCCACGGCTTGCGCCGCCCGGCTCGGTCGGCGATGGCGCCCAGCACCGGGCTGAGCAGCGCGATGGCGACACCGGCCACGGTCATGGCGGCACTCCACCGCGCGGTGCCCTCGACCGGATCGCCGACGACGCCGCGGGCAAAATAGACCGCGAAGACGAAGGTGGTGATGATGGTGTTGTAGGCCGAATTCGCCCAGTCGTAGAGACACCAGGAGGCGATGGCGCGGCGGGAAGGGGCGTTGGGGGAGGGCGAAGCAAGTGCATTTGGCAAAATTCGACCCTCCGCGGGGGAAACCCGTCATTCCCGCGAAGGCGGGAATCCAGACTCTTCAAACACTTGCACGGGAAACTCTGGATCCCCGCCTTCGCGGGGATGACGGACGTCCTTATCACAGATCGGGAGCGCTCCCGCTTACCCCCGCTCGCCCCCCGCCAACCCGTCCACCCCGAAGGAGATCTGGTTGTTGTCGTAGCGGGCGACGATGCGCAGGCGGTCGCCGGCGGACAGCGCGATCGGCTTTTCCAGGAAGGTCATCGCCTGCTTCCAGTGGTTGGTGCGCGACCGGCTTTCCGACTTGTAGACCACCTCCTCGTCCATGAAGAGGTCGAACCAGAAGGCGACGCCGTGGCAGGTGCCGGCGGTGACGATCGTCACGTCGATCACCCGCTCGCCCTCCTCCGGCATGTTGCGGGTGAAGTCGAAATCCAGCGCGGTGAAGGGCTTGGACAGCGGGGTGTGGGCGTCGGCGCCGAGGTCGATCTGCTGGTAGCCGGGGGAGCGGAAGACGTCGAAGCTGCCCATGTCGAAGCCGTCGATGGTCTCCACCGGGTTGATGCGGGCAAGCTCCGGCGTCTCCACCAGCATGGCGTAGACGGTGGAGGCGCGCGGGATGATGGCGCCGCCCGGCTTCACCAGATGGGTGCGGGCATGCTGCAGCACCGACAGCATGCGCGGGGCCAGCATGCCGATGTTGATCAGTTCGGAGACGAAGACGTCGGCCTTCTCCGGCAGGTCGCCGCCCTCGCCAACCGTCAGCTGGGTGGACAGGCGCGGCACCACGTCGATGCGGCCGGCAAAGCCGTTGCGCGCCACGGTTTCCTTGGCGACGCGGGCGAGGATCGGGTTGACCTCGCAGGTCACGACCTTCTTGGCGCCGGCGCGGGCCGCCATCATGGCGACGATGCCGGAGCCGGTGCCGATCTCCAGCACCAGCGAATCGGGCTTCACCGCCCGTTCCAGCGACTGCTTGTAGGCCTCGTTCCGCTCGAAATCGTTGATCATCGGCAGGTGCCAGCCGGGTACCGCGTTGGAGTAGATCAGCCGGCGGGTGAACTTCACCATCGGGTGGTCGGGCGCCTGTTCGCGCGCCGCCTCGATCACCTCGATGGCCTCCGCCGCGCGGTCCAGGCTCTGCAGCACATGGGCGAGGCCGACCTGGGCGGGGATGAAGCGCGGGGCGGCGGCGAGCACGGTGCGGAACTCCGCCTCCGCCTCGGCCAGCCGGCCGCGGGTGGAGAGAAGCTCCGCCAAGCTGTAATGGACGTCGAGATAGTCGGGGGCCTGCTCCAGCGCGGTGCGGAAATGCTGCTCCGCCTCCTCAAGCTCGCCCAGCTCGCGCAGGGTGGCGGCGAGGAAATGGTGCATCTCCGGCGCTTCGGGGCGGAGGTCCAGCGCGGTGCGGAAGCAGTCCGCCGCCTCCTCCAGCCGGCTTTGCGCCTTCAGAGCGTTGCCGAGGTTGCCGTGCAGTTCGGGCAGGCGCGGATTGATGGCGAGGCCGGCGCGGAACGCCTCCTCCGCCTCCGCCGGGCGGGCCTGCTGGAAAAGCAGGCTGCCGCGGCTGTTGTGGAAGGACGGGTCGTTGCCGTTCTCCGCGATGGCCTGGGCGAATAGGGCCAGCGCGTTTTCCGGATGGTCGGTGTGGGCGGCGACCAGCCCCAGCAGGTGCAGCGCCTGGGCATTGTGCGGATCCGTCGCCAGGATCGCCCGGCAGTCCTGTTCCGCCCCCGCCAGATCGTTGCTGCGGAATCGCTTGGCCGCGTCGAGCAGGGTCGGGGCGGGGGTGTCGGTCATCGCTGCGGCTCCAAAGACGGCGGGTACGGCGGGAACACGAAAAGATCGCCGCACCATACCGGGAATTGCCGCCCCGCTACAGCCTTTCGATCCGCACCCTTTCACCGGGCTCGGCCATTGCGCCTGCGCGATTATCACGGCATCCATACCCGCAAAAGGAGAATAAGGAGTCGGGTGCATGTCGGACACGGGAATGATCGGGCGCGTGAAGGGCGGCATGATGGGGGCGCTGGCGGCGACGCTGCTGCTGGCGGGCTGCGCCACGGCGGAAATGGGCGGCGCGGGCGCCGGAGGGGGCGATGCCGCGGGATCGGCGGCGGCGCGGCGGTTCGAGGCGGTGCGGACCAGCCCGCCGGAACTGCGCGCCTTCCTCTACCGCATGCCCAAGGGGGCGGACCTGCACAGCCACCTGACCGGTGCGGTCTATGCCGAGAGCTACATGCGGATGGCGGCGGATGCCGGGCTGTGCTTCGACGTCAAGGCCAACACGCTGGTGGCGCCGACGGCGCAGGCGCCCTGCGACGCCAAGGCCGGGCGGCCGGGCGCCGCGGCGGTGACCGCCGACAGCGTGCTGTATCCGGTGGCGCTGGACGCGCTGTCGACGCGCGACGCGCTGCCGGTCTCCGGCTACAGCCTGCATGACCAGTTCTTCGCCACCTTCGGACGGTTCCGTGCCGCCGCCAACGCGACCCCCACTTCCACCGGCGATCTGCTGGCCGAGGTGGTGGACCGCGCCGGCCGGCAGGGTGAACGCCATGTCGAGCTGATGGTGTCCTTCGGCACCGGCCCGGCCGCCGCCATCGGCAAGGCGTTCGCCTGGACGCCGCAGGCGGCGGCCGACCTGTCGGGCACCGCCGACCGGCTCATCGCCGCCGGCCTGCCGGCGCTGGTCGCCCCGGCCCGGCAGGAGATCGACGCCGCCGAGTCGCGGATGCGCTCCGTCCTGGGTTGCGGCACGCCGGCGGCGCGGCCGGGCTGCGCGGTGTCGGTGCGCTACCTCCAGCAGGTGGCGCGGACGCAAGGACCGGGGCCGGTCTTCGCCACCACCCTGTTCAACGCCCTGCTGGAAGAGCAGGAGCCGCGAATCGTCGGCCTGAACTTCGTGGCGCCGGAGGACAATCCGGTGGCGCTGGACGACTACGACCTGCACATGCGCATGGTGGCGGAGGCGGTACGGCGCCATCCCGGCACCAACGTCGCGCTGCATGCCGGCGAACTGACGCTGGGCCTCGTCCCGCCGGAACGGCTGCGCGACCACATCCGCAAGGCGGTGGAGATCGCCGGCGCCAAGCGCATCGGCCACGGCGTCGACGTGATGTATGAGGACGATCCCCAGGGCCTGCTGCGGACGATGGCCGCGCGCAAGGTGGCGGTGGAGATCAACCTGACCAGCAACGACAAGATCCTGGGCGTCAGCGGCCGGAACCACCCGCTGCCGGTCTATCGCGCCGCAGGCGTGCCGGTGGTGCTGTCCACCGACGACGAGGGCGTGAGCAGGATCGACCTGACCAACGAGCTGCAGCGCGCGGTGGAGGAGTTCGGGCTGGGCTATGGCGATCTGGTCGGGCTGGCGCGCGCCAGCCTGGAGCACAGCTTCCTGCCCGGCGACAGCCTGTGGTCGGCCCCCGGCTGCGCCCCTCCGGTCCGCGAGGACTCCTGCCGCGCGGTGACGGAGCGCAGCGAGAAGGCGCGGGTGCAATGGGGGCTGGAACAGGCGCTGGCGCGGTTCGACCGCGAGATGGCGGGGGTGCGGTAACGCCCGGCCGGACGCCCGCCCGCGGCGATGGGAAGCGGCGGGCGGGTTGCGCGGGTTGGAACAGCGTGAAACAGACTCCGGCACCCTGTTCATCCGTTCAACGGAGCGGACAAGGGGGGCGGGCCGCCGTCGGAGCCCCGGAATGGCGCGGCGGATGGAACACCGGACCGGGCGGGTGGTGTTGCAGGACCTGCCGCCCGACGGCCAGCAAGGCCCGATATCCCGGAGCCGCACGCCGATCCGGCAGTGAAGCGGGCAGGACGAAAAGCGGACGACAGGCCTCATGTACGGCCTCCGGGATTGGAGATGGGTACGCAGTCCTATCACGACGGATGGCTTCAGACCAGCGCGGCCCGCGCAGTTCCGGTGGAAAGCCGTGGGTGAATGCCTTCGCCAAGGGATCGGGCCGTAATGCCGGGAGTGAAAAGGCTGTTCGGCATCACCGACGATCACAACGAGCTGTTTCAATGAGGCCGGAGCATTTCCGCTCCGGATTACTCTTGTCGCCGGCTCGATCCTCCGCGCGAAGGCCGGGGTGCTTCAATGAGGCCGGAGCATTTCCGCTCCGGATTACGGTCACCACCGCGGCGCCGTAGCTCGGCCGCCAGATGTCGCTTCAATGAGGCCGGAGCATTTCCGCTCCGGATTACCCGGCCGCGGTGATGGAGACCTGTCGTCCACCGACGTGCTGCTTCAATGAGGCCGGAGCATTTCCGCTCCGGATTACGACGCCGCCGGGACGCTCCGCAACGCCCTGTTCTATGCTTCAATGAGGCCGGAGCATTTCCGCTCCGGATTACAACGTCACCCCGTCGATGATCGTATGCGGCCCGGAGCTTCAATGAGGCCGGAGCATTTCCGCTCCGGATTACCCTCGTCGCCGACGGTCGGTACACCGCGAAGGTATGGTCGCTTCAATGAGGCCGGAGCATTTCCGCTCCGGATTACCAGGACATTCCCGCCGGCTGTGGCCTCATGGCGCGTGGTCCGCTTCAATGAGGCCGGAGCATTTCCGCTCCGGATTACAAGTGGCAGACCGACGGCACCACCGGCGATCCCGAGCTTCAATGAGGCCGGAGCATTTCCGCTCCGGATTACGCCGCTCGCCTTCCTTGACCACCGCCTCGCGCCGGTTGCTTCAATGAGGCCGGAGCATTTCCGCTCCGGATTACTTGGTACGGCATGACCGGATACGACGGCATCACCCGGCTTCAATGAGGCCGGAGCATTTCCGCTCCGGATTACACGAAGGCGGACACCATGCTGTTTCCGCGCGGCAAGACGCTTCAATGAGGCCGGAGCATTTCCGCTCCGGATTACTGGGGGGTGGCGATGGCTCAGCAGCGCAGGAAGGAAGTCCCGCTTCAATGAGGCCGGAGCATTTCCGCTCCGGATTACGGCGAGCGGCAGTTCGGGCGGGATGCGCCCAAGGAGCTTCAATGAGGCCGGAGCATTTCCGCTCCGGATTACTCCCGGTCGACCTGCACTACTGCCGGCGCGTCCAACTGCTTCAATGAGGCCGGAGCATTTCCGCTCCGGATTACAGCTTCTCCAGCGCGCGCAGGCGCCGGCCGCCGATGTGCTTCAATGAGGCCGGAGCATTTCCGCTCCGGATTACGGCGCGACCCATGCCCCAATTCCTGCAGCGCCGAATCATGCTTCAATGAGGCCGGAGCATTTCCGCTCCGGATTACTGCCTTGCCCTCAAACCGTTCAAAGTCCACAGCGATTCGCCCTGGAATCGAGCGGTGAGGGACTCTGTCGGCTCGGTCAGGTCTTTGGGTCCGTTTTCGTTCTGAACGATGTCAAAGAACCCAGGAAAAACAACGACTCCGCCCTTGCGAGCGGTGACGGGGGTTTCGCCTGTGCCGGACCGCTCGCGGCGGCGGGGCGGCGGTGGGAAGGATAGCATGGGGTGGGGGGCAATGCCATCGCAGGGGGCTGGCCGCCCTCTCCCGACCCCCTTACCCCTCCTCCGTATTCTCCCAGCCCCAGCGGGTCCAGGCGCCGTCGAGGAAGGCGGTCGGGCGGGGGGCGGCGGGGAGGCCGGGGCAGGACAGCAGGGACGGGGCGATGCGGCCGGCGCCGCGGGTCCACCACAGGCTGGCATCCGCGGGCAAGGGGCCGGACAGGCGGCCGAGAAGGGCGCGGGTGGCGGTGCCGACGCGCTCCGGCTCGGGACGGCCGAGGATGGCGAGGCGCGCCGGCAGGCCCTCGACATCGGCACCGGCGCGGCAGGCGTCGGCGGCCAGCGACTCGGCACGGGCCAGCCAGGGAGCGCAGGCGGCGGGGGCGTCGGCGATGTCGAAGCCGGCGGGCAGGCCGGCGGCGATGGTGAAGGGATAGGGACGGCCGACGCGGTCGGCGCTGGACATCCACACGCCGATCAGCGGGGTGGCGCCGCACAGGCCGGCCGACAGGGCGAAGCGCCAGACCGGGGCCTGGACGAACAGCGACTCCCATTCGGCGCCGAGCTGGCTGGCGGCCTCGCCCAACGCCGCCGACAGCCAGCGGTCCCATGGGCCGAGCACGGCGGGCGGCAGGCCGTGGCCGACGAAATCGCCGCGCGCCGGGACCTTGCCGTGGAAGCCCATCACCGGATCGGCGCCCAGCCCAACGCCCGGCCCGGCGGCAAGGCCGCGCGGCGTGCCGAAGGATCCCATCATGGCAGGGCGGCCCGGCTGGCCGGGGTCGGTTGTGGAGGTGGCTGGGGCGTCGATTCGGCCAGCACCTCGCGCACGCGGGCGACCAGGGCCTCGTCGGGCGGGACCGGGGCGAAGCCGACGGCGAACAGGGCGGCCAGATGGTCGCCGAGGGTGCGTCGTGCCGCCTCGTTGGCCGGGCCGGGAAGCGTGCGCTGCCAGTCGAGCGCCAGCCATTCCGCCAGCGCGCCGGCATCCATCGGTTCGGCCCCGCCGACCATGTGCCCAGTGATCATGTGATACAGGCGCAGGGTCCGGCGCAGCTGGTCGGGCAAGGCCCAGTCGGCGCGCAGACGCTCCTCCAGCCTGAGGGCGATGCGGGCGAGGAACTGGCTGCGCAGGGCGCGGCTGTAGGCCTCCCGCGCCGGGACGGCGATGCGGGCGCCCTGGTAGAGGCCGCCGGCCAGCGCCGGATCGGCCCAATTCTGCGCCTCGTCGAAGGCGTGCGGCAGGGCGCGCAGGGCGTCCAGCGCCGGCAGGATCGCCGCCGGGTCGGCATCGTCCACCCGCGTCAGCGCGCGCGGCGGCGTGTCGAGCGGGCGCAGCGCCGCCTCCACCGCCGCGGCGCCGGCATCGGCGCGGTCCAGCAGGGCGGCGTTGCCCCGCGCGCTGACCAGCCACCAGCCGCCGAGCGCCGCGCCCAGCAGCAGGGCGGCGGCGGCGGACAGGGCGTTGCGGCGGCGGCGGGTGCGCTCCAGCACGCGGTCGACCTGGGCGAGGTTGGCCTCCGGAAAGACGATGTCGGGCAGCAGCCGGTCGAGGAAATAGGTGGAGGCCGGGCCGTCTGCCTCCGGCTCCAGCAGGCCGAGCGGGCCGCCGGTCTGGGTGGCGCTGGTCAGGTAGAGCCCGCGCAGGCGCGGCGTCTCCTCACCCTGTTCGGAGCCGAAGACGGTGTCGACGATGTCGGCCAGCGCCGGCTCCAGCTCCGCCACCCGCAGCGGCAGGGTGAAGGCGTCGCTGCGGCGGCGGATGTCGGGCTCCTGGTGCAGCCGGTCGAGCAGCCGCTCGTCCAGCCGCCGCACCAGACCGGCATAGAGGTCGCGGAAGAGCGGCAGCGGGCTGGCGGTTTCCGGTTCTTCGGCCGGCAGGGTCAGGCCCCAGATCTGGCTGCGCGCCTCGCGGTCGAGCGGGTCGAAGAAGGTGGCGAAGCCGTCCAGCAGGTCGGCCTTGGTCAGCAGCAGATAGACCGGCAGGCGGACGCCCAACTGCACCCGCAGCTCGTTCAGGCGCTGACGGATCAGGATGGCGTGGTTGCGGCGCTCGGCATCGGTCCAGCCGGTCAGCTCGGGAATGCTGATGGTGAGAAGGACGCCGTTGGCGGGCTGGCGCGGGCGATGCTCCTTCAAGAGGTCGAGCAGGCCGGACCACACCCGGCCGTCCACCGCGCGCCGGCTGTCCTGGGTGGTGTAGCGGCCGGCGGTGTCGATCAGCACGGCGCGGTCGGTGAACCACCAGTCGCAGTTGCGGGTGCCGGCCAGACCGGCCAGCGGCCCGGTGACGGTGCCGTTGAGCAGCGGGGTGGCGAGGCCGGTGTTGGCCAGCGCGGTCGTCTTGCCCGAACCGGGGGCGCCGATCACCAGATACCAGGGCAGCTGGTAGAGATAGCGCCCGCCCCGCCGCTTGCGCAGCTGGGCCAGCACGGCGTCGAGGCGCTTGCGCACCACGCCGATCTCCTCCAGCGAGGCCTTCAGCTCCGGATCGCGGCCGGCGGCCAGCGCCTCCAGCAGGCGGGCGTTGGCGGCGCGCTCGCGGCCGTCGATGCGGCGGTTGACGGCGATCCACACCGCCAGCGCCAGCAGCAGCGGCAGCAGACGGACGCTCCAGTCGGCCTGGATGGTCGGCAGCAGGTGGGGGGCGGCGGATGCGGCCAGACGCGGCAGCAGCAGCCAGCCGGCCAGCCCCAGCGCCAGCGCGCCCGCCAGCGAGGTCGCCCAGCGGGCGCGGGCGGAGCGGTGGGGCGAGGGCGTGGCGGCGGGCTTGCGGCGCCTGCCGGTCTTCTTCGCCACAACCTTCTTCGCCGGAGTGGCGCCGGCCTTCTTGGGACGGGGATCGGCCATGGCGGGCGCCCTATTGCGGATAGAGGCGGATGTCGATCCGCCGGTTGGCGTCGCGCCCGGCGGGCGTGTCGTTCAGCGCGACCGGCTCCTGGTCGCCATGGCCCTCGGCCGACAGGCGGGCGGGGGCGATCGTGTGCTCCAGCAGCTTGCGGACGGCTTCGGCGCGGGCGTCGGTCAGGGATTGGGCGGTGGCGAGACGGCCGGCGGGCGGAGTCTGGTCGTCGGTGTGGGCGACCACCAGCACGCCGCCGGACTCGGTCGCCAGGGTCTGGCCCACCCGCTCGACGATGGCGCGGTGGCGGGCCTTCACCGCGTCGCCGCCGGTGGCGAACATCGCCGCCGCCGGGATGCGGATGACCAGGGCGCCGTCCTCCCCCGCCAGCACCTCGACGGAGCCGGTGCGGATCTCCGGGGCGAGTTGGCCGGTGATGCGGGCGATCAGGGCCGGGCCGGCGGTGGGCGGCGGCGGCGGGACCAGCCGGGCGATCTCGATCGGGCGGTCGGGCAGCAAGGCGGCGATGCGGGCGGCCACCGGCTCCGCTTGGCGGTCGAGGGTGCCGGCGAGATGGACGTAGAGGCCGGACAGGCCCAGCGCCACCGCCGCCCAGATGAGCCAGCCGGGCAAGCCGCCGCCAAGGGTATTGCGAACTGGGCGGAACGGCTCCGCCACCCCGGCCCAGGCGGGAGACAGCTCGGCCGGCACGTCGCCGCGGGCGCGGCGCAGGATGCGGTACAGCTCGTCACGCAGGCGGGCGAGGTCGTGGCCGCCGCCGGGCTTGTCGCGGAAGCGGCCTTCGAAGCCCAGCGACAGGCAGGCGTAGAACAGCTCCAGCGCATGACGGTGGCGGCGCGGGTCGCCCAGCATGCCGTCGAGCAGGTCGAAGAAGCGCACCCCGGCACCGGGCTCGGCCACCGCCGCCCCGCCATGGCCGGCGGCGCGGGCGACGTCGTCCAGCGTGGCGGCCAGCGCAATGCGGGCGGCGCGGATGTCGTCGGGGTCGAGGGCGGCGCTGGCGGCGGCGCGGTCGAACCGCTCCAGCGCCGAGGCGGCGGCGGCGCGCGGCGGGTCGGACAGGGCGCGGTCGCGCAGCGAGGTGGCGAGCGCCAGCACCGGCGCGGCGACGCTGAGCAGCGGGTTGAGGACATCGCGGGGGCGGGCAGGCGGAGCGGGGGTGTCGGCGGCGGCCGGCGGGGGGGCGGCCTCCGCCAGCAGGTCCGCTCCGTCCGATCGCTCGTCCGCTTGCCGCTCGTCCGCCTGCATGTGTCGTCCGCCGTGGGGAAAGTCGGGGGGAGGTATAGCAGGGTCGGGGCGGTGGGGGGAACTTGAAGCCCTCTCCCGTCCCGGGAGAGGGAGGGGACCCGCGCCGTCAGGCGTGGGGAGGGTGAGGGCGCAGCCAAGTATCCCGAAGCCCATGGCTCCGTGCCTCACCCCTCACCCTTCCCATGCTCCGCATGGGCCCCTTCCCTCTCCCGGGGCGGGAGAGGGAGCCTACCGCACCCCGGTGTTGCTGTAGTCGTGCTGCACCTTCGGCGCGGCGCCGGAGCTGCCGGCGATCTTTTCGATCAGCGAACCGATGGCGCCGCCGGGCGGGGCGTCGGCCGAGGCCATCGGGACACCGTTCGGTATCGCGCTTCCCGGCGGCGGCGTCCAGGCGGGGGCGCCGTCCAGGCCGGGGAGCGGGCGGGCGGGCTTGCCGGCATGGGCGTCCAGCATGAATTCGCGCCACAGCTTGGCCGGCAACGTGCCGCCGGTGACCTTCTTCATGGCGTCGTTGTTGTCGTTGCCGAGCCAGACGCCGGCGACCAGATCGGCGGTGAAGCCGACGAACCACGCGTCGTGATAGTCCTGGGTGGTGCCGGACTTGGCCGCCGCCGGGCGGTTCAGCCGGGCGCTGCGGCCGGTGCCGTAGTCGAGCACGCCGCTCATCATCCGGGCGAGCTGGACCGCGTGGGCAGGGTCGACCACTGGCGCGCCGCCGCCGCCCTGGCGCCGGTAGAGCACGGCGCCGTCGCGGCTCCTGATCTCGGTGATGGCATAGGCCCAGACGGGGACGCCGCGGTTGGCGATGCCGGCATAGGCGCGCACCAGCTCCAGCGGCGTCACCTCGCTGGTGCCGAGCGCCAGCGACAGGTCGCGGGTCAAGGGCGAGGAGATGCCGAGGTTCGACGCGATCCGCCGCACCCGGTCGGTGCCGACCCGGTCGATCAGCCGCGCCGTCGCGGTGTTGGACGAATGGGCCAGCGCCGAGGCCAACGTGATGCTGCCGCGGTACTTGCCGTCGTAATTGCCGGGACTCCAGGTGCCGAGCTGCACGGGAGCGTCGTCGATCAGGCTGTCGGGGGTCCAGCCGGTTTCCAGCGCCGCCAGATAGACGAAGGGCTTGAAGGCCGAGCCGGGCTGGCGCAGCGCCTGGGTGGCGCGGTTGAACTCGCTGCTGTCGTAATCGCGGCCGCCGACCAGCGCGCGCACGGCGCCATCGGGGCTCATGGCGACCAGCGCGCCCTGGCGGACGTTGGCGGCGGCGCCGGGGCCGGCGAGCAGAGCCTCCATCCGCTGTTCGGCGGCGCGCTGCATCCGCAGGTCCAGCGTGGTGCGGACGATGACGTCGCCATGGTCGGGACCGGCGAAGCTCGGCACCAGATCGGTCACCCAGTCGGCGAAATAGCGGCCGTCGCCGCCGGGCCGGCGCTTGGGCGAGGGCTTGGCTGTGCGGGCGGCGTCGTACTGCGCCTGGGTGAGATAGCCGGCGTCGAGCATCGCCGCCATCACCACCCGCGCCCGCTCCGCCGACTCATCGGGGTTGGAACTGGGGGCGTAACGCGACGGCGCCTTCAGGAGACCGGCGAGAACGGCCGATTCGCGGATGTCGACCTCGGTCGCCGGCTTGCCGAAATAGGTGCGGGCGGCGGCGTCCACCCCGAAGGTGCCGGCGCCGAGATAGACGCGGTTCAGATAGGCGGTGAGGATCTGGTCCTTGGTGAAGCGGCTCTCCAGCCACAGCGCCAGCATCGCCTCTTGAATCTTGCGCTTCAGCGACTTCTCGGGCGTCAGGAACAGGTTCTTGGCGAGCTGCTGGGTGATGGTGGAGCCGCCCTGCACCGCCCGGCCGGAGCGCCAGTTGACGTAGACGGCGCGGGCAAGGCCGAGCGGGTCGATGCCGAAATGGCTGTAGAAGCGGCGGTCCTCGATCGCCAGCACGGCGTCGACCAGATGCGGCGGCAGATCCTTCACGCTCAGCGTGGTGCCGTGCAGGTCGCCGAAGCGGGCGAACTCGCTGCCGTCGGCGGCCAGAACGGTGATCGAGGCGCGGCGTTCGAACTGCGCCACCTTGGAGATGTCCGGCAGGTCGAGCGCGAACCAGGCCAGCACCGCGCCAAGCCCGATGCCGCACCAGATGGCGGCGACGAGGCCCCATTGCAGCAGTTGCCTCATCCAGCCGCCGCCCTTGGCCCTGTTGTTTTTTGGCGGCTGCGGCGGCTGCGGCGGCTGGGAACCGCCGGACCGGGGAGCGGACGGCTTGGACGCTTTTATCTTGGGCAAGGAGATCCTTGGCAGGGTGAAGGGCGGCAGGGTGAGGGACGGCAGCGTGAAGGACGGCAAGCCGCGGCGGCGGGGCCGGCGGGACTGCTTGTAAGGCGTCGGTGGCGGGGCGGCGGAGGGGGGCGGCTGCCTGCGGCGCGGCTTGCCCTGGCCAAGGGCAGCCAGCCGGTCGCGGGCAATCTCGAACGCCTTGGCGGCCAGCGCACGGGCGACCTCGCCCGCCGTCAGCCGGTCGAGCGGCGACGGGTCTTCGCGGGTGCGGATCGGGCGCGGACCGGCGTAGAGCTGGCCCGTCCTCTGGTCCCTTTGGTGGTCGGGTCGGTCGGCGGTCACGGCGCGCTCGCTGAAGCCCCATCGGGTCGATGCGGTGAGTGCGGGAAACGTTCCCGCTTCGGTCCTCATACGCCTACATCCCCGCCGCCGGAAGACCGGTGGCAGGCCGACGATTATTTGTCTCCCGACCGTGGCGAAAGGATGACGCTATCCGAAATTGCGGAGGGGTTCCCCTCTCACCGCAGCCACTCCACCATTCCCTTGCCGGCCGCCACGCCCATGGCGAAGCAGCCCTGCAGCAGATAGCCGCCGGTCGGCGCCTCCCAGTCCAGCATCTCGCCGGCCAGGAACAGGCCGGGGCGGCGGGTCAGCATCAGCCGGTCGTCCAGTTCCGACAGGCGGACGCCGCCGGCGCTGGAGATCGCGCGTTCGATGGGACGGACGCCGGTCAGCACCACCGACAGCCCCTTGATCTGACGGGCCAGCGCCACCGGATCGGTCAGGTCGGCGGCGGGGGCGAACTCGCGCAGCAGGGCGGCGCGCGGGCCGGTCAGCGACAGCGACTTCTTCAGGAAGGTGGACAGCGACTCGGCGCCACGGCGGCGCAGGCGCTTGACCAGCTCGGCCTCGGCCATGTCCGGCAGCAGGTCCAGCGTCAGGGTCGCCCAGCCCTCCCTGGTAATGGCGTCGCGCAGCGGGGCGCTCAGCGCATAGACGGCGCCGCCTTCGATCCCGGTCTCGGTGATGACGAACTCGCCTTTCAGACGACGGCCGGCAGCAGACAGTCCGACGCTCTTCACCGGCTGGCCGGCGAAGCGGTCGCGCAGGTGATCGGACCAGGGCACCTCGAAGCCCATGTTGGACGGCACCAGCGGTGCCACCTCCACCCCCAGACCCTCCAGCAGCGGGACCCAGCCGCCGTCCGACCCGGTGCGTGGCCAGCTCGCCCCACCCAGTGCCAGCAGCGTGGCGCGCGGGGCGACGGTTACGACGTCCTCTCCGGTGCGGAAGGTCAGGGCGCCGGTGTCGTCCCAACCGGTCCAGCGGTGGCGGCTGTGCAGGGTGACGCCCAGCCCGGCCAGCCGCCTCAGCCAAGCCCGCACCAGGGTGGAGGCCTTCATCTGCACCGGGAAGACGCGGCCGCTGCTGCCGACGAAGGTCTCGATGCCCAACCCGGCCGCCCAGCCGCGCAGGTCGTCCGGCGAGAAGCCGGCCAGCAGGCGGCGGAACAGCGGCTCGGCGGCGCCATAGTGGGGCAGGAAGCGGTCGAGCGGTTCCGAATGGGTCAGGTTCAGCCCGCCGCGCCCGGCCAGCAGCAGCTTGCGCGCCGGGGTCGGCGCGTGGTCGAACACGGCGACCCGCAGGCCGGCGGCCGCGGCGATCTCCGCCGCCATCAACCCGGCGGGGCCGGCGCCGATGATCGCCACGTCCGGGATCACGTCAGGGGTGGGATGGGGCACTTGGCGGGGCTTTCACAAAAGGACATGCCCCCGCCGTTCCCATGCAGCGCGGGGAAGGGCGGGGGCATTCCGGTCTCGACCTCGGTCCACAGGGTCAATCCCTTGGGGGTCAGTCCCTTGGGGATCAGTCCTCGTAGTCGTCCTGGTCCTGCGATACTTCCTCGGCCAGGTCGGCGGCGAGGTCGGCGAAATAGCCGGCGTCGACGTCCAGGCCGTTCTCCTCGCAGATGCGCATGAAGATGCGGTAGGCGTGCAGGATGGCGACGTCGAGGACGACGAGGTCCCCCTCCTCGCTGTGGCGGTCGGCGACGTCCCGCTCCTGAAGGGTGGCGACGATGTCGTGCGCGGCGGCCTGCAGGACCGCGTCCATGGCTTGTTTGTGTTGGGTCGACATCGTGTGGATCCTTGTCCCGGTCGTGCTTCGCGCCCCCGCCCGGCCTGACCGGCGCCGCATGGCCGGCGGGGGTGGTCGAACCGTCGGACGGGGCGGGCACCCCCCGGCTCACGTCTGAAGGGGCACCGTTCGTCCGCGAAAGTTCGGCCTCCCCCTTGTTGTAGAATCCTTTTTCACGGCCGAACAAGCCCCTTCACGGGGGGCCGGGGCGCGTCCTTCCGGGTAGCCTCGTACCGGTTCCCCGGCGTTGCCCGTTCAGCGCTTGAGGGGCGCCAGCAGGGCGGCACCGACATAGCCCAGCGCCTTACCCTTCCGCCCGACCTTGTACCAGCCGTCGGCGGCCTCCAGCACGGTGACGCGCTCGCCGGCGTCCAGCACGTCCAGCACCTTGGCGTCGCAGACCGGGGCGACACGCAGGTTGCCGGCCGCGCGCAGCCGGGCGACGGTCCCGCCGGGCAGGCGGGGGCGTTGCGCCCGCTCCGGCAGGTCGTCGGGCAGGGCGCAGCCACGGTCTTCCGGATCGGCCTTGGCATAGCGGCCGGGCTTTGGCGCCGCGGTGGGCGCCGCGCTGGGCGCTGCGTTTGTCGTGCGGTTGGCGGCGGCTTCCGCCAGATAATCGCCGGCGACGTAGCCCTGCGGCTTCCCCTCCCGCCCGACCCGCTGCCAGCCGTCGACGGGCGGGCCGAAGGCCGTCACCTGCTCGCCCTTCTCCACCGTATCCAGAACCCGGCCATCGGCGTCCGGTGTCGCCCGCAGATAGATGCCGGCGGTGGCCGTCACGCTGCGCCGCGCCGGAGCGGCCGCAGGCGGTTTGGCGGTCGGCTTGGCAGGCGGCTCCACGGTGATCGGCTTTTCAGCCGTCGCTGCGGGGGCCGGCTGGAGCGCCACGTCGCCCAGTGGATCGATCGGCGGCTTCACGGGCGGCAGGGGCGGAAGCGCGACGGCCGGGGGCGCTTCGGCGGGTTTGGCGTCGGGCGGCTTCACCGCGGCGGGCGGTGCCGGCGCCCGGCTGGCGGCGGGCTCGGCCGGGGCGGGGCGTGGATCCGGAGGCGACAGCGGTGCCGGCGCTTCCGGCGGATGCTCCCAGACCACGCCCGGGGTCAGCGGCGGCGAAAGGAGCTGTGTCGGCGTCAGCCGGGGGAGAGCGACGATGGGGCCGGCGGCGGGGGTCAGCCGGTCGGCCGGCGTTTTGGCCGGCGTTTCGGCCAACGCTCCTGCCATGCAGGCGCTCAGCAGCAGGGCGGACGCCGCGAACCGCAGGATGGAGTTCCGCCGCACTCGGCCCATCGCATCCCCCCTCAATCGAGCGTGATGCGGGCGATCAGCGTCGGCAGCGTCTGGCAGCGCAGAAGCCCGTCCAGCGTCCGGTGCTCGGCCAGCCGCAATGTCAGGGCGCAGCCGAAGGAGTTCACCGCCAGTTCGGTCTGCGCCAGGGTGCCGACGATGCTGGACGGCCGGGCGATGCTGTAGCCGGGCGCCCCCAGCTTGCCGGCCAGCGCGCCGTTGACCGGGCTGAAGCCGTCGATCTCCAGCGTCATCGGCCCCAGATTCTGCACCACCACCTCGGAGCTGGGATCCTCCTTGGTGGCGTAGAGCTGGACCGGAACGGCGCGGTGGCGGGCGATCCAGTCCTTCAGCGCCAGATTGGCGACCACCGGATCGCGGCTCTGCAGCGCCGCGTCCATCGCCGTCTGGCGCAATGCCGGATCGTTGCCGCCCAACGCCGCTTCGAAGGCGGCCAGCCGCGCGGCGCGGTCCGGACCGGACAGCTTGCCGCGCAGGTCGGCGACCTGGGCGATGCGCGCCTCGACCGCCCGGTGTTCGGTTTCCGCGCGGGCGGCTTCGGCCTTGGCCGCGGCGGTCTGCTGGGCCAGCCGTTCCTCCTCCCGCCGGCGGCGTTCGGTATCCTCGGCCAGCCGTTGCGCGGCGTCGCGATCCAACTGCTCGCGCAGGCTTTTTGCTTCCGGCGTGCCGAGAACCACCGTGCGGCCGGGCAGCTCGGCGGCCGGCTTGCCGATGCCGTCGAACAGGCCGGGGCTCTGCGGCGTCAGCGCGACGGTCCAGCCGCCGGCCCCGTGGCTGGCGAGCGCCGTCGCGACCCAGCTCTTGGTCAGCCCGGCTTCGGCCGCCGGACGCAGGAAGGTCACCGGCCCCTCGCGGCTGTCCACCAGATAGGTCGGGCCGCCAAGCACCACCGTCGCGGTCACCCGCGCCGCCATCCGCGGTTCCGCCGCCCGAGCCTCCGGGGACGGCGGGGCGGCCAGCGGCTCCACGGTCAGCGATTCGATGCGCCAGGGAGCCGGCAGCAGCGCTTCGATCCGGCTGCGGAGAAGGGAGTCCGGGATGGTCTCGGCGGGAAGGGCCGTGGCGGGCCCGGTGGCATCGGCAGCCCAGGCGCTCGGTGTCGCCGGGGCGATCCAGGGGGCCCAGGGAGCCAGGAGCCCCATGGCGAACCCGGCTGCGATGCGGGCCGCGAATCGTCCGTTCTCCGGTCGCGTCATCGCCGATCCTTCCCCTTCTTCCGCCGTCCGGCACTGGTATAGCGAAGGTACAGGCCAAAGGAAGCGGCTTTTCCCCGCAATCTGCCGATCTGTGGTTGGAGGCAATACCCGCCTGCGCTCGATTGTCGCGCCGATCCGCAGCCATGGGTCGAATTGAGCTTGGACGGCACACGCCGCTTGCAATATGGTCACACAAATGGATGTATTGCCCGCAACGAGAGATCGGGGCGTGTAACGGATGGAGAACGGGGTTTCCGATGGGGGGAACGGGCGCGAGCAGGGGTAAGGAAGGACCGGGGCTGCTCTGCCGCAATGTCAAGGTAAGCGGTCGCCGTACCAGCCTGAGGATGGAGCCGTACATCTGGGATTCGCTGAAGGAAATCTGCGAGCGCGAAAGGCTGACGCTGAACGAAATCTGCACCCAGATCGACGAGCGGCGGGGCGAGGCCAATCTGACCGCCTCCATCCGCGTCTTCATCGTCAGCTATTACCGCACCGCGATCGGCAATCGCGGCTTTGCCGAAGACGGCCAGTCGCCCCTGCTCGGCAAGGCGATGGACGACGCCGTCCCGCTGGATTGAGATGGGAACGCGGGCAGGACGCCTGCGCGCTCCCGTCTTCGAAGATTTACCAGCGCAGGCTGGGCACCGCGTAGGTGGGCATGTGCCCCGACGCATCGGCCAGGGCGCGCAAATTGACCGGATCGACCGCGGCCCCCCAGGCGGCGCCCCCCAGTTCCTCCTGATGGATGCCGGATGTGACCAGCGCCACGTCGATCCCGGCGGCATTGGCGCCGGCGACATCGGTGCGCAGGCTGTCGCCCACCGCCAGGATGCGGCTGCTGTCGTCGATCCCCAGCAGCTTGAAGCAGCGTTCGTAGACCGGGGCATGGGGCTTGCCGTGCTGGCGCACGTCGCCGCCCATCTCCTCGTAGCGGGCGGCCAGCGTGCCGGCGCAGATCACCAGCATCGGACCGACCATCACCACCAGATCGGGGTTGGCGCAGATCATCGGCAGCCCGGCGGCGAGGCAGGCATCCAGCTGCGGCTGATAATCCGCCACCGTCTCGCCGAAGGTGACGATGCCGGTGTTGACGACGAAGTCGGCCTCCTCCGGGGTTGCCGCGATCCGGTAGCCGAGCCCTTCATAGACGTCGGTGTCCCGCTCCGGCCCGATGTGGTAGAGCCGGCGGCCGAGGGCCGCGTGCCAGGGATCGTCGCGGTCGCGCAGCGCCTCGTAGGTCGCCTCGCCCGAGGTCATGACATGGTCGTAGCGCTCGCGCCCCAGCCCCATGCCGTCCAGCTTCTCGATCACGCCGGTGGTGCGGCGCGGCGCATTGGACAGCAGGCACAGCGTCTTGCCGGCGGCGCGCATGCGGTCCAGGCAGTCGGGCACGCCGGGATAGGGCCGTTCGCCGTCATGCAGCACGCCCCACAGGTCCAGGATGAACCCGTCATACTGGTCGATGACTTCGGCGATGCCGGAAATCTGTCGGATGTCGGCCATGGTGTCCGGTCGGTTTGATGGGTGGGTTTGTGATGAGTGGCGCAAGGATGCGGGTTGCATCAATGGGCCGATCTCAGCGTGGTTGCAGCAACTCCGCATAGACCGCCAGCGTGTCGGCGCACATGCGGTCCTTGGTGTAGCGGTCGGCGACGAAGGCGATGGCGCGGGCGCCGATGGCCTCGCGCTGCTCCGGGGTCAGCGACAGCGCCTCGTCCAGCGCGCGGGCAAGGGCGTCGGGATCGTCCGGCGGCACCACCCAGGCGGTTTCGCCGGGGACGACGGTCTCCTGATAGGCGCCGATGGCCGAGACGATCACCGGCTTGCCCATCGCCTGCGCCTCCACGATCACCCGCCCGAAGGCTTCCGGCTCGCGCGAGGCGGAGACGACCACCGTCGACAACAGGTAGGCCGCGGCCATGTCGCTGCAATGGTCGGTCATCCGCACCACGCCGCGCAGGCCGGCATTGGCGATGCGGTTCTCCAGCTCTTCCCGGTAGCCGGTGCGGCCCTGGTCGGAGCCGACCAGTAGCGCCAGCACGTCCTTGCGCCCCAGCTTGGCCAGCGCGTCGATCAGCACGGTCTGGCCCTTCCAGCGGGTCAGCCGGCCGGGCAGCAGGATCACCGGCCGGTCGTCCGGCAGGTTCCATTGCTTGGCGAGCGTCACCAGCCGCGTCGGGCTGACCCGGTCGGGGGCGAAGACGCCGCGGTCGATGCCGCGGTGGATGACGCGCACCCGCTGCGGATCGACCGGGTAGTTGCCCAGCACATGGTCGCGGATGAAGCCGGAGATGGCGATCACCCGCTCGCCGCGCGCCATCACCGAGTTGTACCAGCGCTTCAGCCGGCCGCCGACCGGACCGGTGCCGAAATTATAAGGCGCGTGGAAGGTGGTCATGTAGCGGGCGCCGGTCTCCCGGCAGGCCAGCCACGCGCTCCAGGCCGGCGCGCGGGAGCGGGCATGGACGATGTCCACCTTGTGCTCGCGGATGATGGCAGCCAGCCGGCGGGCGTTGCGGCGGATGACCAGCGGGTTCTTGGAGGCCAGCGGCAGCGTCAGGTGGGTGATGCGGGCGCGGTCCAGCTCGCGCACCATCGGCCCGCCCTCCGACGCCACCAGCGGCTTGCCGCCGGCGGCCTGCAGGGCGAGCGCCATGTCGATGCAGCCGCGCTCCGCCCCGCCGGTGACCAGCGTCGGCACCACCTGCAGCACCGTCGGCGCCCGGCCGCCCGGCCAGTGCTCCGGCCAGTTGGGGACAGGGGTGTCCTGATGGGCGTCCGCGTTGCGCGGGGAATGGTCGGTGGTAAGGTGGGGGTCGAAATCCATGATGCCGGCTGCTCGCAAGGGGCGGCCCGGAACCGGCCGCAGGCCCCGGCATGCCGGATCGCCGTCGAGCCCGGTGCCCGACCGCGTGCCGGTGTCCGTTTGTCGAAGGTGACCGTATGACCGAAACCGCAGCCCATCCGGGCGGCGCGCACCATAGCCTAACGCGCGGTGCCGCGACCATAGCCTATCACCACACCCCTGCCGGCCCGTCCGGACAGGGCAAGCCGGGCGTGATCTTTCTGGGCGGCTTCATGTCCGACATGACCGGCGGCAAGGCGACGACGCTGGAGGCCTGGGCGGTGGAACGCGGCCTGTCCTTCACCCGCTTCGACTATCAGGGCCATGGCGCGTCCAGCGGGCGCTTTGCCGACGGCACCATCGGCCTGTGGGCCGACGACGCGCTGGCGGTGCTGGACCGGGTGACGACGGGACCGCAGATCCTGGTCGGCTCCTCGATGGGCGGCTGGATGATGCTGCTGGCGGCGACGCGCCGGCCGGAGCGGGTGGCCGGTCTGGTCGGCATCGCCCCGGCCCCCGACTTCACCGAAGACCTGATGTGGGACATCTTCGATGCCGATGTCCGCCGCCGGATCATGGAGGAGGGCGTCTGGAACCGCCCGTCGGAGTACGGCCCGGAGCCCCAGCCGATCACCCGCGCCCTGATCGAGGACGGCCGCAACCATCTGCTGCTGCGCGGCCCCATTGCCTTCGGCGGCCCCGTCCGCCTGCTGCACGGCCAGCGCGACCCCGACGTCCCCTGGCAGCTCAGCCTGCGCATCGCCGAGGCGCTGACCGGCGACGATGTCCGCGTCACGCTGGTGAAGGACGGCGACCACCGCCTGTCCCGTCCCCAGGACCTGGACCTGCTGTGCCGTACCGTCGGCGCCCTGGTGGATGAGATGGTTGGATGAGATTGGAGGATGAGAGTGGCGCGGTTTAGCGAGCCGCCAAAAAAACGTCGTTTGCGTGAAACGGAGGCTTGCATAGCCGCGAACCTCTGGCTATAACGCGGGCCTCTACGGAGGGGTGGCCGAGCGGTTGAAGGCGCACGCCTGGAAAGTGTGTATACGTCAAAAGCGTATCGAGGGTTCGAATCCCTCTCCCTCCGCCACGAAATCAGGTCAGAGCGTTGAATTCCTTTGGGAATCCGCTCTGGCCTTTTTCTTTTCCATACAGTTTACCCCACACTTTGCGGCGGATTGACGCCGCTGTTGGCGGACGTTTGCGGATGGAGCCGTTCTGGCTGCTATGAACTGGCGGTCATCTGGCCGACACCTAATCTGCCCGGTATATCAGCGCGGAGTGAGCGGCCTTTTTAGGCAAGGTGGGTGGGATATTGTGTCTTTTGCCGCCTATGGGTTGCATCCATTGACTTGGTTGCGGTTCCTTGGATATAGGCTGCCTTCGCAGTTGGTGTTTCCGCTGCGTGCACTCTTCGAAATTGTGAAGGCGGGATAACGCATGAGCTGGATGGATAGCCGATTTGGCAATTTTATATCATGGGTCACTATTGTTGGATTTGGTGCGCTTATTGGCGATAATGCCTACAATGCCGGGCTTTCAGCTCTGCAAGGAGTCAACTATTGGAAGCTATTGGTAATAATGGCTGGGGGCTTCGCATTGGTGGGGTTGGTGCTGCGCGAGCCTATGCTAAGATACATCTTTTCACTTGTAGTTGCGTTTTTTGGCGCGGCAATAGCTGTCGCTGCGGCAGCGGCAGATGCTGCGATTCAGATCGCAACACTTTGGGCTTTTGACAAGCCGACCAATTTTTCGAACAATATCTACTATGCTTGGCTCCTGGCAGGTTGCGTCGCTGGGGTGTTGTACTTTATTGCAACTCAAATTCAGCGAATTCGGTACGAGCGAGCATTGAGCGCTCGGCGTCAACAGGCTGAGTTAGATAGGTTGAGGGAACTATCTGGAATTCCCAAGCAACAAAATTCTGTCGTCGCCCCTCATCAAGAGAAGAAGGGGTTTTGGGAAGCGCTTTCAATCAACCCTCCCCTTGTGTTGATAACGATGCTCTGCACAATCATGGGCTTTGTTTTTGGCTCTCTGAAAGATTTTGTGTCACTCCTAAAGTGCGCTGGCTAAGTGTGGATTGGCGCAATGCGGTAACATTTTGCATGCGTGTTTAGCGCTTTGTTTCTAGGAATGTGGGGATCTCTTGTTTGTGCGGCCCATGTTAATCAAGCGTTGCTCGCCAACGCCTTAAACCACAAAAAATTTCAAACAAGCAAAAGGTCTTCCCATTCCTCCGCGTCTTCCTCCTCATCACCGCCGACGACAAGGAAGCCGTCCGGCCGGTCGGCGGTTTCGTAGATGCTGGGACCTTCGTCGCCGGCCAGGATGCGGCCCACGGCCATGGCTGCGGCAACCGCACCATCGATCCGGCCTCGCGCGTTCTCCTTGGTGAACTTCTCGTTCTCGGCCGCGTCCTTCTCGGCCACCACGTTGGCGAAGAACATCCGCAGCACCGGGGCTCCGCCGTGTCGGAACTCACCGCCCAGGATGGCGCGCTTCGGTTCGTGGGCGGGCACGGCCATGCTGGCAAAGCGCTGTCCGAAGGTGGCGATGGTGATATCCTCCGCTGAAACGCCGTGCCGCGCGGCGGCGCCCTTCAGGCTTTCGGCACTCCGCGGGAGGCGGTCACCGCCCAGTTGCTGGCGGAGGTGTATTGCATCGACGTTCAGGTCGAGACCTGTTCGCGCGTCAGCCTGCAGATCATCATCGATCATGCGTTTTGACAGCCCTCCACTGAACAGCCCAAATAGAAAAGCCCGCCCCACATCGGCGCATGCCGGTGCGGGGCGGGCTGTCAGTCTTTTCCGGTGCCTGGAACGGAAGGGGCGGTGCCCCTTACTTTGACCGCGACACGCGGCGCAGGAAGTCGATGAACTGTGCCTGCTCTTCCGGGGACAGGTCCTTGACCATGCCCTGGTCGTGCGCCTGGACGCGCGGGATCAGGTCGTCCATCAGCGTCTGGCCTTCCGGCGACAGGCGCAGCGCGTAGGAGCGGCGGTCGTTGGGCGAGGGAGCGCGCACGACGAGGCCGCGCGACTCGAGACGGTCGATCACAGCGACCATCGTCGACCGGTCGATGCCGACCGCCGTGCCCAGGTCGGACTGCGACAGTCCCTCGTTCTCCCGGATCATGATCAGCACGCCGAACTGGCCGGGCGTGATGTCATGCGGAGCGACCGCATTCTGAAAGCTTTGGAACACCGCAACCTGAGCCTTGCGCAGGTTGTAACCCACCAGCTCCGGAAGGGGGCCAAGGGCGAGCTTGCCGTTCTTGCCGGGCCGCAGACGCGACCGCCGGTCGGCGGGGGTGGAACGCTCGTTGTCAGTCACCGTGGATGCCATATTTTGGATGAATTATCGGATGAACGGATAAAATGCGGGCAAGGCTTTCGTTTGTCAGCAAGAACCGCACAGACAACAGGCTATGCATACCAGATATGCGTTGAGCGTATTGGTGGGAACGCGTACAAATTCCATCTTGAAGAGTCAAGAAGTGATCGACGCCGATTCGACGCCGATCGCCCGCCCAGCGGTTTCCCCTGCCGCGCGCGGGTTCCCGAATCGGAGCTTCCGACGCCCGGTCCCCCCCAGACCGGGCGTCTTCGTTTTTGGCCGACCCCTGTTTGGAACGCTGGACCGATTTGCAGGGCAGGGCGGATGGTTGGGCGCTTGGTCCGTTGCCGGCTTTCGGGTTAGCTGTGGGTAAGCGTTCCAACCAGAGAGCCGATGCCATGGCCTTCGCCATTCCCCTGTGGTCCCAGCCGGCCGTCCCCGTCGTGGGCGGCGATCCGTTCCCGGTGCGCCGCATCTACTGCGTCGGCCGCAACTATGCCGCCCATGCGCGCGAGATGGGCGCCGATCCCGACCGCGAGCCGCCCTTCTTCTTCATGAAGCCGGCCGACGCCATCGTCGCCGACGGCGCCACCATCCCCTATCCGCCGAAGACCGCCAACCTGCACCACGAGATCGAGCTGGTGGTGGCCATTGGTGCCGGGGGCGGCACCGGCGGCCGCGACATCCCGATCGACCGGGCGCTGGACCATGTGTTCGGCTATGCCGTCGGCCTCGACATGACCCGGCGTGACCTGCAGGCCGCCGCCAAGAAGGAAGGCAAGCCCTGGGACATGGGCAAGGGGTTCGACCAGTCGGCACCCTGCTCCGCCATCCGCACCGTCGCCGACATCGGCCACCCGGCCAAGGGCGCGGTCACCCTGCAGGTGAACGGCGAGCCGCGGCAGAAGGGCGACCTGTCCGACCTGATCTGGTCGGTGGCGGAGACGATCTCCTACCTGTCCGGGTTCGTCGAACTGCAGCCGGGCGACCTGATCTACACCGGCACGCCGGAGGGCGTCGGCCCGGTGGTGGCCGGCGACGTGCTGACCGGCGCGGTCGAAGGCGTCGGCACCCTGACCCTGACCATCGCCTGAGCCGCCGGCAATGCGCATCGCGACCTGGAACATCAATTCGGTCCGCATGCGTCTGGACCTCCTCCTCCGCCTGATGGAGGAGGAGCGGCCGGACGTGATCTGCCTGCAGGAAACCAAGGTGGTGGACGCCGACTTCCCGCTCGGCCCGCTGGCGGAGCGCGGCTATGTCCACGCCCACATCCACGGGATGAAGAGCTACAACGGCGTCGCCATCCTGTCGCGCCTGCCCTTCGAGTCGCATGACGTCCAGCACTGGTGCGGCAAGCAGGACTGCCGCCACGCGCTGGCCCATCTGCCGGGCGGGATCGAGCTGCATTGCGTCTACATCCCCGCCGGCGGCGACATCCCCGACCCGGCGGTGAACGACAAGTTCGCCCACAAGCTCCAGTTCCTCGACGAGATGACCCACTGGCTGGGCACGGAGCGGACGTCCGACCGGCCGATGGTGCTGGTCGGCGACCTGAACATCGCGCCGCTGGAACAGGACGTCTGGAGCCACAAGGAACTGCTGTCCGTGGTCTCCCACACGCCGATCGAGGTGGAAAAGCTGGCGGCGATGCAGGCCTCGGCCGGCTGGGTCGACGCCATGCGACGCTTCGTTCCGCCGGAGGAGAAGCTCTACACCTGGTGGAGCTACCGGGCGAAGGACTGGGCCGCCTCCAACCGAGGCCGGCGCCTGGACCACATCTGGGTGACCCCGCCGCTGGAAGGGGCGCTGACGGGCATCAAGGTGCTGCGCGACGCCCGCGGCTGGGAGCCCAAGCCGTCGGACCATGTGCCGGTGATCGTCGATCTGAACGTTTGAGATCTGGCCGTCTGGGATCTGGCCGTCTGGGATCTGAACGTGTGATGGGGGAGGGGGCGGTTGCGCCCCCTTACTCCAGCGAACCCTATTCAAGCAGGCTGATGTTCAACCGAACCAGTTCCGGTGCGCCGCCCTTGGCAATGCGGAACAGGTGGGCGCAGCCGTTGCGCAATTCCTCCGCCGGGTCGTCGCGCATGTCCCAGCCGGTGGCGAGCGAGTAGAGCGCACGCAGGATGCCGTTGTGGGCGACGGCGCCGGTCGGATGCCCCTCCGCCGCGAGGTCGGCGAGCCAGGAGCGCAGACGGGCCTGAACCTCGCGCGGGCTTTCGCCGCCGGGCGCCTTGAAGTCCAGACCCAGCCGGTCGTGGCGGGCCGGCATGCGGCCCTCGGCGCGCAGGTCCTCGGTGCGCTGGCCTTCCCACTCGCCCCAGTCCATTTCGACGATCCGCGGCTCCGGCGTGGGATCGAGGCCGAGCAGGGTGGCGGTCTCCCAGGCCCGGCGCTTCGGGCTGGCGACCCAGCGCAGCCCGGCCGACTCGGGCGGCAGGCGATAGCGGGCGACCCGTGCCCGGCCGGCGTCGGACAGCGGCTCGTCGATGCTGCCCTGGATGCGCCCTTCGGCGTTCCAGGCGGTCGGGCCGTGGCGGAGGATCAGCAGGGTGGTCATGACGGTACCGGTGCGCGGGTGACGGGACAGTGCCCGGAGTTTAGCGCTTCGCCGTCTTCTGCACCGGCATTTCCTTGACCTGGGCAAGCGCCACGCGGACGCGCGACAGATCGGGCGCCGCCGCCCGGATGGCGGATTTGGCCGGAGCCTTGGCCGGCTTTGCCGGCGACTTGCCCGGTTTGACCGCCTTGGCCGCCACCTCGGCCACCTGCACGCGGCCCTTGCCGCCGCCATGCTTCATGGCGAGCGCCTGGGCCCTGGCGCGGGCGCGGGCCTGAGCCTCCAGGATCTGCGGCGCGCGCGGTTCGCCGGTCTTCGGCGTCCAGGAGCGGAAGGGGCCGGTGTCGACATGGACATGGCCGGTGTGGGCGTACATGGCGTAGCCGCCGCGCTGCATCGCCGCCGCTTCCTCCGCCAGCCGCGAGGGCGGGATGCCGGCGATGGAGAAGTCCGCCGCCTGACCGCGCATGTGATAGGAGTTCTCGGCGACGTTCGGGTTCGTCCGGGCGAGGCTGGCGTTGGTTGCGCTCGACCGGTAGCCGGAGGTGAGGCGGATCGGCGACTCCGCCGACGCGCCGACGCGCTGGCGCAGCTCCACCAGCATATCGACCAGGGCCGGATCGACCGGGATCACCTCGTCGCTGCGGCGGTCGCGGAACAGGACGGCGATCTCGCGCATCGCGGCCGGGTCATAACCGTCGCCGGGGCGCCAGTAGGTGACGGACGCCGTCTCCCCGCTGGCGGGATGCTGCAGGACCACGCTGCGCGGTTCGCCGTCGAACTTGGCGCTTTCCAGCGGCGGCGCGGTGGCGCAGCCGCCAAGCTGCGTCGCGACGGTCAGCACGGCGAGAATACCCAAGGCACGACCGGTCATGCGCATCGCTCTTCCCCCCAAGCTTTGCACGCATCAACGACCCCGCCCGCCCCAATCGTGGCGGGGTTGCACACCGATCTAATACCAAGATTGTCACAGGAGGCCAGTGTGACAAAGCAACCTGTGGCGTAATGAACACGCACAAGCGCTTTTGCTCAGTGGAACCGATTGTTCGGGATTCAACCGGTGCGGATCGCGCCGATCCTACAGGGACAGCTCCATCCCTTCATAGGCCACCAGGGATCCGGGGCGCATCGCCGCCGCTTCGGCTGCGATGGCGTCCAGCGCGTCGTCGGTGCGGGCCGGGTCGTGGTGGAAGATCACCGCGCGGCCGACTCCGGCCGCCTCGGCCAGCCGCAGGCATTCCTGCCAGGTCGAATGGCCCCAGCCGACGCGCGACGGGTATTCGGCGTCGGTGTAGGTGCTGTCATATACCATCACGTCGGCGCCGCGCAGCAACTCCAGGATCACCGGGTCGCGCCCTTCGGCCGGATGCTCGGTGTCGGTCAGGACGCACAGGCTGCGACCGCCATGCTCCACCCGGTAGCCGGTGGCGCCGTCGGGATGGTTCAGGCGGCAGGTGCGCACCACCACTCCCGCTGGCACTCCCGACGCCAGCTCCAGCGTCTGGCCGGCCTGGAAATCGCGGAACTGGCAGTCGGCACGGAAGATCTCGACCGGCACGGGGAACAGCGGCGCCGTCATCATGTCGGCCAGCACGGTGCGGAAGGGTCGTTCCGGCGGCAGATGCCCGGACCACAGCCGCAGCCGGCCGGCCGGGTCGAAGGCCGGCGCGAAGAAGGGCAGGCCGCTGATATGGTCGAGATGGCTGTGGGTCAGCAGCAGGTCGATGTCCACCGGCCCACCGTCGCGCGCCAGCGACTCGCCCAGCGGCCGGATGCCGGTGCCGCAGTCGAAGACGATGTGGGTGCCGCCGCAGCGTACCTCGATGCAGGCGGTGTTGCCGCCATAGCGCACGGTGGCCGGGCCGGGCGACGCGATGCTGCCGCGCACGCCCCAGAAGCGCACGGTGAAGGGGGACCCGCCGCCGGACTCTTCAGGAGCGGGCGGTTGCGCGGAATTGATGGTGGAACGGACGGTCATGACGGCGCCATCGTGGCGGCCCCGCTTGCCCAAGTCTAGAGCTTCCTGCGTTTGATATGAAACGCAGGAAGCTCCAGCCTTATGTCTGGCGATCGGATTCACGCTTCAAATCGATACCGATTTTCGCGATCCGATCTGGCAAATCCGAACAGGTCGTGTCGCGAGTCGACACCCTACGAAGGGCATCTGTCCAAACCCATAAGATGTGGTAGGTTGGGGCTCGTCGCGCATTGCGCGGCATGACTCCCAAAGGGTCCCCGCGCGGGTGGGGACCGGCTCCGGCGGAACCCGACGCGGATGGATCCTGACAAGCTCGCCAAAGTCCTCGCCATGGCCGAGTCGGAGCATCAGGGCGAGGCGCTGTCCGCCCTGCGCGCCGCCCGCATCATGCTGTCCCGCGCCGGGCTGTCCTTCCGCGATCTGGCGGAGCGCGCCCGCACGCCGGTGCCGCCCGCGGCCGAGCCGCCGCCCGCCGCCCAACCTGCCGAACCCGCCGGTGCGCCGGCCCCGCCGCCGCCGCCGGACGAACTCGTCCGCGGCCTGCGCCGGCAGGTGAAGGACCTGGAACTGGAACTCGCCACTCTGCGGCGGCAACTCGACAAGGCGGCGGGCGATGCCGACCGCCAGCGCGAGGAGGCCGACCGCTGGCGCACCCTGGCGCGCGAGACGGCGGAGAAGCTGTGGGACATGGGCAAGGCGCTGGAGCGCAAGCACTCCCGCCATGCCGACAGCGACAAGCGCCGCGCGGTGCTGGACCTGCTGCAGGACCCCGGCAGCGCGCTGCTGTCCGACCGCGAGATCGCCCGGCGCGTCGGCGTGTCGCCGCACGACGTCGCCCACTGGCGCCGCCGGATGGCCATCGTCGGCCGCAAGCTGCGGCTGCTGCCGGTGGTGCCGCGCGGGCGCGGCCTGTGGGGCGGCCCTTCGGTCTGCGGACTCGGCGTGGCCCGGCTGGGCAAGCTTTCGGGTGGGCCGCAGATGGGCGAGCGTCGCCGCTGGCTGGGCTTTGCCGGCGAGGTCACCATCGCCGAACGGGGAAGCCGCCGCGAACTGGCCTCCGTCGGCCGGCGCTGATCTGGTGAGGTCGACCGGGGAGCCGGCTCAGGGCACCAGACGGTAGCCGCCGGGTTCCGTCACCAGGATGCGGGCGTTGGACGGATCGGCCTCGATCTTCTGGCGCAGGCGGTAGACGTGGGTCTCCAGCGTGTGTGTGGTGACCGCCGCGTTGTAGCCCCAGACCTCGCCCAGCAGGGTTTCGCGCCCGACCACCAGATCGCCGGCCCGGTACAGGTATTTCAGGATCGCCGTTTCCTTCTCGGTCAGGCGGATCCTGCGGTTGGTGGCCTCGTCCAGCAGCAGCTTGGCTCCGGGGCGGAAGCTGTAGGGGCCGATGGCGAAGACCGCGTCCTCGGTCTGCTCGAACTGGCGCAGCTGGGCGCGCAGCCGGGCGATCAGCACCCCCAGGCGGAAGGGCTTGGTCACATAGTCGCTGGCACCGGATTCCAGCCCCAGGATGGTGTCGGCATCGCTGGCCGATGCGGTCAGCATGATGACGGGACAGCGCACCCCCTCGCGCCGCAGCAGCTTGCAGACGTCGCGCCCGTCCATGTCCGGCAGTCCGACGTCGAGCAGGATGGCGGAGAAGCCGGTTCCGGCCTCGGCCGCCTTGCGGACCGCGTTCAGCGCGCCGGCGCCGTCGCCGGCCTCCTCCGTCTCAAGCTCCTCCAGCAGGCGAAGCTGCTCCGCCAGCGACTGGCGCAGGGCGGTGTCGTCGTCGACCAGGAGGATGCGCTTTGCGATGGTCATGGTCCGCGGCACGAAGTCGGAAGTCGAAGATTGACGCCGGCAGGGCCGGGGCGGCGCCTTAGTAGCATGGCGCCGGTGGATTGTCGTGATGGCTTGTGGCGAAGCGGATGGGCCTTCCAGATGGGCCTTACTACAGAACCGCCAGCAGCCCCGCCGCCCCATCGGCGTCCGCGGCGGCGAGGACGATCCGCTCGGGCCGCACGCCCAGGTCCCGCAGGGTGGCGGCGACGGCCTCGTCCGGCACCGCGACATGGCGCATCAGCGACAGCGCCCCCTGTTCCAGATTGCGGCGCACGGCGGCCTCTTCGGTGGTCAGACCCGGCTCGGTCCAGTGCAGGCGTTCGATCAGCGCGGTGAAGCGCAGGCGCCGGCTGTCGGCCGGCAGGCTGGCGGCGAGGTTGGGCAGGGCGTTGCCGTCCAGCAGGACCGGCGCGCCGTCGGGCAACCGCGACAGCGCGACGTCGGCCGCCAGGATCGCCGACGGATCGACCTGCGGGTGCGGGCCGGGCAGGGCGTGGAGCATGATGCCGGCGCCAGCGGAGCGCAGGGCCTCGACCATGCGGCGGCCATAAGCATCGGCGGCAAGATCGGCCGGCATCACCAGATGCACGGACACGGTCGGATCAGGGGGCGTCGAAAGGGTGGTCACGGGGAACGGGCTCCCGGTTGAAGGGCTGCGGTCGCCATCCCGGCGCCCATGGTCAAGGGCGGCGGAGCGGCCCGTTGGAGGGGCCGACTCCGCCCGGCCGGCGGCCCGGGATGGTTCCCGCGCCGGGCAGGCTAGCCGGATCGTTGTGTCCCCGGCAACGGTGTGGCGCGCGGGAATTGCTGGACAGGGGCGCGCCACCTGCGCTTTGCTTCGCCCGCCGAACGCACCATGTCCCGTTTTACGCGCCGTATCCGGCGCACCCGCTACGCAAAGCCGCTGACGATGCAAGCCGAACGCTCCTCCGCCACCACCACGGTCACCCTGTCCACGCCCGCGGCAGCCGCCGCGGCGGCGCCAATCGACGAGGCCGCCGTGCGCGCCGTCGACCGGGCGCTGGCCGCCCTGCGCCGGGGCGAGGTGGTGGCGATCGAGACCGCCGACGGCACGGTCGGCGCCGCGGTGTCGGTGGAGTCGGTGGCGCTCGACGCCGTGGAGCGGCTGAAGGCGCTGACCGGCGGCACCCCGCGGCTGGTGGTCACCCGCCGCCGCGCCGTGGTGCTGGGGCTGGCCGCCGCCGCCGCGGCGCAGCCGGTGAGCGACATCGCCGACGATCAGGCGCCCGGCGCCGCGGCGGAGGCGTTCGGCGCCATGACGCTCGACCGGCCCGGCGGGCTGACCGCCGACCAGGCCCACGCGCTGGCCGATCCCGAACAGCATCCGCAGGCCCAGGATGCGCTGCCCGCCGGTCTGGCCGCCGTCGAGGCTTGCCCCGGCAGCCGCGAGGCCGCGGCGGTGGATCTCGCCCGGCTGGCCCGCCTGCTGCCCGCCGCCATCACCGCCGACCTGCCGTCGTCGGCCCGGATCAGCGCTGCGGAGTGGGCGGCGGAGCATGACCTGCTGCTGGTGCGGGCGTCGGACGTCGCCGATTACCGTGTCCATGTGGTGCGGACCCTGCGCCGCGTCGCCGACGCGCGGGTGCCTCTGGTCGGGTCGGAAAACACGCGCATCTACGCCTTCCGCCCGGCCGACGGCGGGCCGGAGCATCTGGCCATCGTCATCGGCGACCCTGATCCGCAGCAGCCGGTGCTGGCCCGCCTGCATTCGGAATGCTTCACCGGCGATCTGCTGGGGTCGCTGCGCTGCGACTGCGGCGACCAGCTGCGCGGCGCCATCGCCGAGATCGCCCGCCAGGGCAGCGGCGTGCTGCTGTATCTGGCGCAGGAGGGGCGCGGCATCGGGCTGGTCAACAAGCTGCGCGCCTACCGCATCCAGGACCGCGGTTTCGACACGGTGGACGCCAACGAGATCCTCGGCTTCGAAGCGGACGAGCGCGTCTATCTGCCGGCGGCGGAGATGCTGCGGCAGCTTGGCTTCGAGTCCGTGCGGCTGATGACCAACAACCCGGAAAAGCTGCGCCAGCTCGCCCGCTGCGGCATCGCGGTGGTGGAGCGGGTGGCCCACATCTTCCCGGCCAACGGCCACAACGAGGCCTATCTCCGCACCAAGGCGGAACGCAGCGGCCATATGTTCTGACCGAACGGCCGGGGCGGAAGGCCGGGGCCGGCGGGGCAGGAATCGCCATGCCGGCCCGGCAGATCTTGCCGGCCTTTTGCCGACCGGGCCGCGCTGGGAATCGGATTCCGGGTGCTGACCGTCCGGATCCTCCCGAATCGGTCGATTCCGCTTCGGATCGGGCGTCCCGGCTTGGCACGCCGCTTGCTGTACCCTGTCGTGACCACCGAGCCGGGAGACCGCCCATGGCCATCGACGCCACCACGATCGACAGCAGCGCCGTCCAGCGTCCGGCGCCGCGCGAAAAGGCGTCGCCGGTCATCAGCGACGGCCACAACGGCGGCCCGGTGGAAATCCAGGGCGACATGTCCTTCTGGGACTTCCTGGACATCATCAACCCGCTGCAGCACATCCCGATCGTCAGCACCATCTATCGCGAGATCACCGGCGACACCATCCAGCCGTCCATGCGGATCATGGGCGACATGCTGTATGGCGGCGTGATCGGTGGCATGGCCTCCATCGCCAACGCGGTGGTCGAACAGGCGACGGGTCAGGATGTCGGCGAAACGGTCATGGCCTCGCTCGGCTTTGGGGACGGTGACCATCCCGCCGCCTCCACCGCCGTCGCGGACGCCTCGGGGGGGCCGGCGGCGTCCGGCTCCCCCGCGGAGCCGCAACAGGCGCAGCAGGCTGCAGCCGGAGGACTTGCCGCCGCGCTGGCCGCCGCCAAGCCCGCCGATCTCGGGTCGGCGCCGCCGCAGCCCGCGGCCGGGCAGCCGGTCCGGCTTGCGGCCGCCACCTCCGCCGCCAAATCCGCCGATGCCTCGCCGGTCCTGACGGCGCAGCTCGCGGCCGGGGCGGTTCCTCATCCCAGCAAGATGCCGACGCGCGACACGCCGCTGGCCAGCTCCGCGCTGGCGAAGCACAGCGTGCCCCACTATGCCGCGACGATCCCCGGAGCGGTGACGGCGAATGCACGCGCCGCCGGTGCGGCGGCGGCCAATGGCAATGGCGGCGGCCAGCCCCAGCCCGCCGCCGGGCAGCCGGGCGGCCAGCCAGCGGGCCAGCCAACCGAGGCGGCCCCCGCCGCCGGCCCGACTCCGGTCGCGCCGGACATGTTGTCGGAGACGATGATGCGCAACCTCGCCAAGTATGAGCAGTCGCGCAAGGCGGCGCAGGGTGCCGCGGGCAGCACCACACGGGTGACGGGATGAGCATCGAGATCACCGTGACGCCGGATGAAGGCGGCAATGACGGCGCACCAGTCACCACCGGCCGGCTGCGCTGGCCGGGCGGCGAGGTGCCCTGTGTGCTGGGCCGCGGCGGCGTCCGTGCCGACAAGCGGGAGGGCGACGGCGCCACTCCCGTCGGCCGCTTCCCGCTGCGGCGCGTGCTGTGGCGTGCCGACCGGCTGGCTCCGCCGGAGACCGGGCTGCCGCTCCATCCCATCGCCGAGCGGGACGGCTGGTGCGACGCGCCGGAGGATCCCGCCTACAACCGTCCGGTCATCCGGCCCTATCCCGCCAGCCACGAGGAGATGTGGCGGGACGATCACGTCTACGACGTCGTGGTGGTGATGGGGCACAATGACGACCCGGTGGTGCCGGGGATGGGCAGTGCCGTGTTCCTGCACCTCGTCCGCCCGGACCGCGCGCCGACCGCCGGCTGCGTCGCGCTGGCGCCCGACGACATGCTGCGCCTGTTGAAGGACTGCGGGCCGGGAAGCGCGCTGAGCGTCGCCGGCCCGGCCGCCTGATGCTGCGGCCTGTTGTCGGGCCAGGGCGTTTACCGGGCCGTTTATTGGGCCGGATAGGGGCGCGCGCCGAAAATCGCCGTGCCGACCCGCACATGGGTGGCGCCGAAGCGGACCGCGGTCTCGAAATCGCCGCTCATGCCCATGCTGATTTCCGACAGACCCAGCCGGCGCGCCATCTCCGCCAGCAGGGCGAAATGCATCGCCGGCTCCTCGTCCACCGGCGGGATGCACATCAGCCCGGTGACGGGCAGCCCCAGCCGGTCGCGGCAGTCGGCCAGGAAGGCCTCCACCTCCACCGGGGCGAGGCCGGCCTTCTGCGGCTCCTCGCCCGTGTTGACCTCGATCAGGCAGCGCGGGCGGCGGCCGGATTTCGCCATCTCCTCCGCCAGCGCCTCCGCCAGCTTCGGGCGGTCCAGCGTCTGGATCACGTCGAACAGGGCGACGGCATCCCGGACCTTGTTGGTCTGCAGCGGACCGATCAGGTGCAGTTCCAGCTCGGGGAAGCGCTCCTTCAGCGCCGGGAACTTGGCCTTGGCCTCCTGCACCCGGTTCTCGCCGAACACGCGCTGGCCGGCGGCGAGCGCCTCCTCCACCGCTTCGGCCGGATGGGTCTTCGACACGGCGACCAGCGTCACCGCGCCGTCGCCGCGCCCGCAGGCCGATGCGGTTTCCGCAATGGCGCGGCGCACCGAGTCGAGCCGTCCCGCCACGCTGTCCGCGTGGGCGGAACCGCCTGCTTCGGCGCCGGTTTGCGTATCTCTGCCAGTGCCCTGCGTCGTCGTCATGGCCGCCCCCAATCCGGTCGCTGCGGGTGTACAGCGCTTCCGCGGCGTGTTAGCGGACGGTCCGCGGAAACGCAAGCGCCCCAAGCGACCATGCCCTTTGCGTCCGGATCGCCGGTGCGGGGGATCGTCATCGTTTTTGCACATCGAGGAGACCTCCGCATGCGGAGTCCGTATCGTTCCCTGCTCTCCGTCCTGACGTCGGTGGCCCCCGCCGGCCTCCTTGCTGTCGCGGTCGCCATCTGGTCCGTCGCCACTCCCGCCCACGCCGAAGACCATGCGAAGCCGGCCCCCAAAACCGCAACGCCGAAAGCCGAGGGCAAGGCGAAGCCCGGCGCCAAGGACGGCAAGGCCAAGCTGATGCTCGGCTCGCCGATGACCAAGGTGCGCTTCAGCGAGCCCGCCTTTCCGCTGACGGACGACGGCACCTATCGCAGCTTCATGGACAGGATTCTGGACGAATACGGCCGCCGTTGCGTGCGGCAGGAGCAGTTCGGCTGGGAAATCGCGAAGGACGATCAGGAGCGGCTGGACTTCATCTTCCAGGGGACGATGGCGAATTACGGCCGTCTCGGCTTTCTGCTGGGGGAAATCCATCCCAAGTCTGTGACCGATCCGGAAACCCTCGCCTTCCTCGCCGACCGCAACAAGGAGCGCTACCTGCTGGTCTGGACGCCGCTGGAGTCGTCGGTGCTGTTCATGATGTGCGATACCGCGGCCAAGGATGCCAAGGCCGACCAGCCGAAATCCGCTCCGAAGAAATAGGGCGGTCCGGAATGACGGAAAAGGCGGCGGATGTCTCCGCCGCCTTTCGCGTTCGTGCCGTCCGGGCCCGCGTGCGCTCAGAAAGCGAAGCGGGTGTCCCACAGGACGATGTTGGCGTCGTTGTTCACACCGCCGACCTTGTTGTCGAGATAGCTGTATTCCAGACCCGTGGTCAGGCCCGGCGCCACAGTGTAGGTCACGCCGGCCTGCCAGACATGGGCACGGGAGTTCAGCCCGGCGAAGTTGCTGTCGATGCCCTTGGCGTCGGTGTAGGTGGCGGCCAGGATGACCGGACCCATCGTGTAGTTGGCGCCGACGATCCACAGCTGCTGATCGTCCACGCCGCGGGTGCCGGTGGCATAGCCGCTGTCGCCGCTGAAGGCGTAGCTGCCGCCGACCTTGAAGTTGGCGTAGGACACATTGGCGCCGACATGGACCGAGGACAGGTCCTCGAGCCCGCTGGCCGCCTTGGCGAACTGGTAGGCGGCGCTCGCCTCCACGCCGAAGCCGCCGAACGCGCCCTTGTAGGTGGCCTGGACCTCGGCCATGTCGTGATAGGCGGTGGTGTTCTTGCGGCGGTTCACGTCGGTGTTGCTGCTGCCGTACACCGGGGTGTAGGCGGCGCCGACCTGGAACCCGGCGAAGCTCGGCGTCAGGTAGATTATCTTGGTGCTGGCGTCGCCCGACTCCAGCGTGCGCAGGCTGCCCAGCACATAGGGGGCGCCGTTGGCGTTCACGTAATAATTCAGGAACTGGGCGTCGGGCGAGCCTTCGATGCCTTCGACGTTCGGGCCGATGATGCCGTATTCGTCCGACAGGCCGTTGATCACGCCGGCCTGCACCGTGCCGAAGCCGCCGTTCACGAAGATGAAGGCGCGGTCGCTGTCGGTGCTGCGGTTGTTGGCGGTGCCGCCGGAGGCGCGCAGGCGCAGACGGGCACCGTATTCCAGACCGTTGTCGGCCTTGGCCGTCGGCGTGATGTTGAGGCGGAAGCGGTTGGCGAACTCGGTCTGGCGCAGCCCGTTGTCATTGTCCTGGTCGACATAGGCGCCCTGGAAATAGGCGTCGCCACCCAACAGGATATCGAACTTGGCCTGGGCCGAGGCGGTGCCGCAGCCGGCGGCGAGGGCGACGGCTGCACAGCCGATGACGAGAGAGCGCTTCATGGCATGTCATCCCGGATGCATGCGCCCCATCGGAGAGAGGCGCGAGCGGTGTCTTATGCTCCAAAACTTAATCCCGTCACCGGTCGACCGGCAAGTGACCGATATGGTGGAAGTCTCCGCATCCCGAGGACAGTGATGGGAAAAACACGCACTCCCGGATCATGTGAATTCATATAATAAGTATTTGGCGATTTTCTGGCGATTGCTTGCAAGGAGATCGCCGCTTTGTCACCGGAAAGGGGTAACCCCTTCGCTGGGCGCGTCGTGATGGTCCTGTGCGCCGGCGGGCAAAACGGGGCACGGCATCCGGGGGAACAAAAAAAGAGGCGGCGGATTTCTCCGCCGCCTTCGCGTCTGCTGCCAGGAGCCTGCTTCTTAGAAAGCGAAGCGGGTGTCCCACAGAACGATGTTGGCATCGTTGTTGACGCCGCCCGACTTGTTGTCGACGAAGCTGTACTCCAGGCCCGTGGTCAGGCCGGGGGCGACGGTGTAGGTCACGCCGGCCTGATAGATGTGGGCGCGGGCATAATCGGCGGCGGTGGCGGCACCGGTGCCGACATTGGCGCCCTTGGCGTCGGTGTAGGTGGCGGCCAGGATCACCGGACCCAGGGTGTACTGGGCGCCGACCAGCCAGACCTGGTTGTCGTCGACACCGGTATGGCCCTTGCGATAGCCGCTGTCGCCGCTGAAGGCATAGCTGCCGCCGAGGGCGAAGGCGCCGTAGGAGATGGTGGCGCCGGTGTGGATCGACGACAGATCTTCGAAGCCGGTCGGGGCCTGGGCGAACTGATAGGCGACGCTGGCTTCCAGGCCGACGCCGCTGAAGGCGCCCTTATAGTAGGCCTGGATTTCACCCATGTCGTTGTAGGTGACGTTCTTGCGGCGGTTCACGTCCGTGCCGCTGCTGCCGTAGGTCGGCGTGTAGGCGGCCGACAGCTTGAAGCCGGCGAAGCTCGGGGTCGAGTAGACGATCTTGGTGCTGGCGTCGCCCGACTCGAGCGTGCGCAGCGAACCCGTCACGTACGGCAGCGAGGTGACGCCGTAGTAGAGGCCGTAGAAGCCGTCCGGGCTGCCCGAGATGCCGTCGACGTTCGGGCCGATGACGCCCGAGTCGTCCGACGGGCCGTTGGTCACGCCGGCCTGCACCGAACCGAAGGTGCCGTTCACGAAGATATAGGCGCGGTCGTAGTCGGTGCTGCGCGCGTTGTTGGTGCCGTTGCTGGCACGCAGACGCAGGCGGGCGCCGTATTCCAGGCCGTTGTCGGCCTTGGCCGTCGGGGTGACGGTCAGGCGGAAGCGGTTGGCGAACTCGGTCTTGCGCAGGCCGTTGTCATTGTCCTGGTCGACATAGGCGCCCTGGAAGAAGGCGTCGCCGCCCATCAGGACGTCGAACTTGGACTGGGCCGAGGCGGTGCCGCAGCCGGCGGCGAGGGCGACGGCTGCGCAGCCGATAACGAGAGAGCGCTTCATGGATTGCCATCCTTGTGCGTACGCCCCGTTTGACCGGGAGCGGCGGTTGTCTTGTCGGCCGTGACCTTCCGGCCGGGGCCCTTATGGGAATGACTTAATCGCGAGTTGCTCGGCGCCACAAGGGGGAAACCGACGTGCTTTCACGCATCCGCAACACAGTTGCGGGAAAACCACACCGGTAACTCTCTGAAAAGAAAAGGAAAATCGACTATGCCGTTTTTTTGACGCATGAGCGGCCCAGGATTTGGGCGTCCTGCCCACGCCGCGGGCATAAAATTGGGCATAAAAAAAGAGCGGTGGCCGAAGCCACCGCCCTCTCTTTCCGTTTCCGGACGTCTGATCGGAAGACCGATTAGAACGCCAGGATGGTGCGGACGAGCACGACGTTGCCCTTGTCGCTGAGAGCCGAGGTCTCGGCATCCAGGTCGAAGTAGTCGTACTGAGCCTGCAGGGTCAGGCCCGGAGCGACGGTGTAGCCGACGCCGATTTCGTAGACCTGCAGCTCACGATCGCCGGAGATGGCAACCGAGCCGGCGTCCTTGCCGTTCTTGTAGTTGGCGCCGACGACGATCGGGCCGGTGGTGTACTGAGCACCGATAACCCAGTTGCGGGTCGACTCGGTGAACAGGCCGGTACGGTCGTTCAGGCCCGACTTGCCGAAGTCGGTGTAGCTGCCGCCGATGCTGAAGCCGGCGTAGCCGACGGTGGCGCCGACCTGCCAGGCGTTCAGGTCCTTGTAGTTCGAACCGGCGACGTTGTCGACGGCCTGGCCCCAGTAGTAGCCGGCGCTGCCCTTGACGGTCACGCCGCCGAAGGTGTTGTTGTAGTTCGCGCCGACTTCGACCATGTCGGTGTAGGTGCCGTTGCCGCCGCCGGCGAAGGTGCCGACCGGCTTGACGCGGTTCACGTCCGTGCCCGAGCTGTCGTTACGCGGGGTGTAGCTGGCGCCCAGCTGCAGACCGGCGAAACGCGGCGAGAAGTAGACGATCTTGGTGGAGTTGCCGTCCGGGTTCAGCGACGGCCAAATGATGCTGTTGCCGGTAACGGTCGCGGCCGGGCCGTTGCCACCGATGTTGGTGTTCGGGCCGAAGTAGTTCTGGACCTGATCGACCAGGGCCAGCGGCAGGTAGTCGGTCGGCGCCGAGACGTAGGTCTCGTCGTTGAACGAGTTGGTCACGCCCATGCGGACCTGACCGAAGGTGCCCTGCGCGAAGATGTAAGCGCGGTCAGCGTCGGTGGTACGGGCGTTGTTGGCGCCGGAGTTGGCGCGGATACGCATGCGGGCACCGTACTCCAGGCCGTTATCGGCCTTGGCGGACGGGATGATGTTGATGCGCATGCGGTTGCGGAATTCGGTCGAGCGCAGGCCGGAGTCCAGGTCCTGATCGACGTAGCCGGCCTCAAAGTAGGCGTCGCCACCGACCTTGACTTCGAACTTGGCCTGGGCGTTGGCGGCGCCAGCGCCGAGGGCGAGAGCGGCGGCAGCGGCGCCGGCCAGCAGATAACGGTTCATGATTGTTGCCTCCATCCTGGCAGCAGATGTTTCAGCCTGGTTGACGTCCTGGCTGAGACTTTCGTACGCACCCCCGCCCTTGCCAGCAAGCGGCAAATCTCCCCGATTGCTGCATTGGGGGGACAGTGTGTCGCACGGAGCACACTAAGAAGACCCCCCCTGTCCGCCCCGCCACAGTCGAAGCCGGCAGGCCCCGCCTGTTGTCGTCCTGTTGTCGCGAGGCGGGGCAAAGACGCTTCCGCTGTTGCGTGGGGCCGTCCACTTATGGTCTGTTCACCGGCATTCCGCGCGTGACTCGCGCGCGGCATCCCCATTTCTGAACCGGGTTCCCGACCATGCGCCGTTCGACCGCCCTTCGCCTTGTCCCTGTACTGCTCGCGGCTTCCGTCTCGATCGCCGGCTGCGCAAGCTGGGGCGGCAAGACCGAAACCGTCGAAGAGCAGATGAAGAACAAGGACTACAAGTTCGGCAGCCTGCTCGGCACCGACGGCGGCCTGAACCTGTTCGGCAAGAACAAGCGCGGCGGCGACCAGGACAGCGCCGGCGGCATCGGCGTCAACAGCTTCCTGTGGCGCGCCTCGCTCGACACGCTGTCCTTCATGCCGATCGCCTCGGCCGATCCGTTCGGCGGCGTGATCCTGACCGACTGGTACACCCCGCCCGATTCGCCGAACGAGCGCTTCAAGGTCAACCTCTACATCATGGACCGCCAGCTGCGCGCCGACGGCGTCCGGGTTTCTGTGTTCAAGCAGCAACGGACCGGCAACGACTGGCGCGAGGTCGCGGTCGGGCCGGAAACCGCCGGCCAGTTGGAGGATGCGGTGCTGACCCGCGCCCGCCAGCTTCGCGTCTCGCAGAACGCCGCGGTCCGCTGACGCGGCGACCGGCCTCCCCGGGCGACCCCCAGGCTGCCCCTGGGCGGTCCCCCGGGCTTTCGAGCATCTGGTACAACGGAAAACGGCGTCGCGCTCATGTCGCGTTACAATGTCAAGGAAACCGAGGCGAAGTGGCAGGGCGTGTGGGACGGCAAGGGCTGTTTCACCGCGCGCGAGGACGCCTCCCGGCCCAAATACTATGTGCTGGAGATGTTCCCCTATCCGTCGGGGCGCATCCACATGGGCCATGTCCGCAACTACACCATCGGCGACGTGATCGCGCGCTTCAAGCGCGCCAAGGGCTTCAACGTCCTGCACCCGATGGGCTGGGACGCCTTCGGCCTGCCGGCCGAGAACGCCGCGCTGGAGAAGAAGGTCCACCCGGCCGCCTGGACGCGCGAGAACATCGCGACCATGCGCGGGCAGCTGAAGACGATGGGCCTGTCCATCGACTGGGACCGCGAGATCGCCACCTGCGACGTGGAGTATTATCGCCACGAGCAGAAGATGTTCCTGGATTTCCTGAAGGCGGGCCTCGCCTACCGCAAGGAATCCTGGGTGAACTGGGACCCGGTGGACAACACCGTTCTCGCCAACGAGCAGGTGATCGACGGCCGCGGCTGGCGCACCGGCGCGCTGGTGGAAAAGCGCAAGCTGTCGCAGTGGTTCCTGAAGATCACCGCCTATGCCGAAGACCTGCTGAAGGGCCTGGAGACGCTGGACCGCTGGCCCGAGCGCGTCCGCATCATGCAGGAGAACTGGATCGGCAAGTCCACCGGCGTCCGCTTCCGCTTCAAAATCAAGGGGCGCGAGGACGAGCTGGAGGTCTTCACCACCCGTCCGGACACGCTGTTCGGCGCCTCCTTCGCCGCGATCTCCCCGAATCACCCGCTGGCCGCCGAACTGGCCGCGTCCAGCCCGGAACTGGCCGAGTTCATCGCCGAGTGCAACCGGCTGGGCACCAGCGAGGAAGCGATCGAGACGGCGGAGAAGCGCGGCTTCGACACCGGCCTGAAGGTCGTGCATCCCTTCGATCCGTCGTGGGAGCTGCCGGTCTATGTCGCCAACTTCGTGCTGATGGAATACGGCACGGGCGCGATCTTCGCCTGCCCGGCGCATGACCAGCGCGACCTGGATTTCGCCCGCAAGTATGGTCTGCCGGTCCGTCCGGTGGTGATCCCCGCCGACGCCGATCCGGCGGCCTTCGATGTCGGGTCCGACGCCTACACCGGCCCCGGCGTGCTGCGGAACTCCGCCTTCCTCGACGGACTCGACACCGAGTCGGCCAAGGACGAGGCCGGCAAGCGGCTGGAGGCGGCGGGCCAGGGCGAGCGCACCACCCAGTACCGCCTGCGCGACTGGGGCGTGTCGCGCCAGCGCTATTGGGGCTGCCCGATCCCGGTCATCCACTGCGAGTCGTGTGGCATCGTCCCGGTTCCGGACGACCAGCTGCCGGTCGTGCTGCCGGAGGACGTGACCTTCGACAAGCCCGGCAACCCGCTGGCCCACCACCCGACCTGGAAGCACACCAGCTGCCCGACCTGCGGCAAGCCGGCGCTGCGCGAGACCGACACCTTCGACACCTTTATCGAGTCGTCCTGGTATTTCGCCCGGTTCTGCTCGCCGAAGATCGAGGATGCCGCCTTCACCCGCGACTCGGTCGACTACTGGCTGGGCGTCGACCAGTATATCGGCGGCATCGAGCATGCGGTCCTGCATCTGCTCTACAGCCGCTTCTGGACGCGCGCGCTGAAGACCTGCGGCTATCTGGATCTGGAGGAGCCGTTCACCGGCCTGTTCACCCAGGGCATGGTCAACCACGAGACCTACAAGGACGCCGGCACCGGCGCCTGGCTGGCCCCGACCGACCTGACCAGGAACGACAAGGGCGAGTGGGTCCGGGCCGACAGCGGCGCGCCGGTCAATGTCGGCCGCGTCGAGAAGATGTCGAAGTCCAAGAAGAACGTGGTGGACCCGGCGCACATCATCGGCACCTATGGCGCCGACGCCGCCCGCCTGTTCATGCTGTCGGACAGCCCGCCGGAACGCGACCTGGAATGGACCGAGGCGGGCATCGACGGCGCGTGGCGCTACATCAACCGCCTGTGGCGGATGGTGACCGAGGCGCCGGTGGAGCTGCCCGCCGCCGGCACGCCTGGACCTGAGTCGTTCGGCCCGAAGGCCGAAGCCGCCCGCCGTCTGGTCCACAAGACCATCGCCGGCGTGTCGGAGGATCTCGACAAGTTCCGCTTCAACAAGGCGGTCGCCCGTGTCCGCGAGCTGTCCAACGCGCTGGGCGAGCTGGACGGCAAGGGCGAGGGCGAGGCCTGGGTCCTGCGCGAAGGCTTCGAGTCGCTGGTCCGCTTGGTCGGCCCGATGATGCCGCATCTGGGCGAGGAGCTGTGGGCGCAGCTGGGGCACACCACCCTGCTGGCCGACCAGCCCTGGCCGGAAGCCGACCCCGCCCTGGTGGTGGAGGACAGCGTCAAGGTCGCCGTCCAGGTCAACGGCAAGCTGCGCGCCACGCTGGAGCTGCCGCGCGACATGGACAAGGACGCGGCGGAGCAGGCGGCGCTTGCCGACGCCAACGTCCAGCGCGCCATGGACGGCAAGCCGGCGCGCAAGGTCATCGTCGTCCCGAACCGGGTGATCAATGTCGTCGTCTGATACCAGACTGTTCCGCCGGAGCCCGATCCGGCAGACCGTGGCGCGGGGGCTGTTCGCCCTCGCGCTCGGTCTGTCCGCCCTGTCGCTGTCCGGCTGCGGCTTCCAGCCGCTCTACGGTGGCCAGGGGGTTGGAGCCGCCGCGGCCGACCGGCTGATGGAGGTCGACATCGCGTCGATCCCCAACCGGGAAGGGCAGAAGCTCCGCAACCTGCTGATCGACAACTTCTATCCGTCGGAGCGGCCGAGCAATCCGCGCTACCGGCTGGATGTGGCGCTGTCGGCGTCGGAGCAGAAGCTGGCCCTGCAGAAGGACGCCACCGCCGTGCGCGCCCAGCTGCTGGTCAACGCCCCCTACCGGCTGACCGACACTCAGACCGGTCAGGTGGTGTTCCAGTCCAGCTCGCGCTCGATGATCAGCTACAACACGCTGGAACAGCATTATGCTGCCATCGAGACGGTGCGGAGCGCCTATGACCGGGCGCTCGAGGACATTTCCAACGACATCACCACCCGCGTCGCCATGTATCTCGGCCGCGGGTCCTGACCGGGCGGGGATGCACGGGTGAAGCTCCAGCCCAAGGCGATCGACGGATTTCTGCGCAGCCCGGACCGCAAGGTTCGGGCGGTGCTGCTTTATGGCCCCGACTCGGGCCTCGTGCGCGACCGCGCCCAGACGATGGGCAAGACGGTGGTGCAGGACCTGTCCGATCCGTTCCGCGTCGCCGAGTTCCTGGGGCGCGCGATCGCCGACGATCCGGCGCGGCTGGCGGACGAGGCCGCGGCGATCTCCTTCACCGGCGGCCGGCGCCTGATCCGTGTCCGCGACGCGGAGGACAACGCCACCGCCGCCTTCACCGCCTTCTTCGAGAATTTGCCGCCGGGCGACAGTCTTGTGGTGGTCGAGTCGGGCGACCTCTCGGCCCGCTCCAAGCTGCGGCTTCTGTTCGAGGGGGATGATGCCGCCGCCGCGATCCCCTGCTATGTCGAGGAGGAGGCGTCGCTCGGCCGCGTCATCGCCGACATCCTGCATGGCCATGGGCTGACCGCCGATCCCGACGTGCTGAGCTTCCTGGCCGCCAACCTCGTCGGCGACCGCATGGTGGCCCGCGGCGAGGCGGAGAAGCTGGCGCTCTATATGGGCGGCGAGAAGCGGGTGCGGCTGGAGGATGCCCAGGCCTGCATCGGCGACAGCGCCGCCCTGTCGATGGACGAGCCGGTGTGGGCGGCGGCGGAGGGCGATTTCGCCACGCTCGACCGCTCGCTGGCGCGGCTGTTCGCCGAGGGCACCTCGCCGGTGCCGATCCTGCGCGGCGCCCAGCGCCATTTCCAGCGCCTGCAACTGCTCACCGCCCAGGTCGCCGCCGGCAAGTCGCCGGAGGCCGCCGTCGAGTCGCTGCGCCCGCCGGTCTTCTTCAAGCTGAAGACCCGGCTGGTCAAACAGGCGCGCCACTGGTCGCCCAACCATGTCCGGCAGGCGCTGGAACGGCTGGTCGACGCCGAGGCCGACTGCAAGCGCACCAACATGCCGGACGAGACGCTGTGCGCCCGCGTGCTGTTCCAGCTGGCTTCGCTGGGCGCGCGGCGTTAACGGGCGCTGACTTGACCATTGGGGGCCGCGCGCTATCTGGCGGGGCATGAGCCACGCCATAGACACCGCGCCACCGCCCGCCCCCTTCCGGGTGCGCTGGTGGCAACCCCTGCTGTTCTGGGTCATCGTCAACGCCTGGGGCTTCGTCGAACGCGGCGGCCAGCCCTTCGCCGGGCATCAGCCGTCGCCCTTGCAGCCGCCGGGATGGGTGTTCCCGGTGATGTGGTTCACGCTGAACGTCTTCCAGATCTGGGGCGACATCCGCCTGCTCGACCCGGCGCGGCGAATCCGCAGCCGTGGCCTGCTGATCGGCCTGCAGGCGGTGACCTGGGTGATCTACGCCACCTTCAGCCTCGTCTATTTCACGCTGGGCAGTTCGATCCTCGCCGCGGCCTGGACGGTGTCCTTCTTCGTCATCACCTCCGCCTGCATCGCGCTGGTGGCGCGGGACGACCGCAGCATCGCGCTGATCTGGACGCCGCTGATCCTGTGGACCGGCTTCGCCTCGGTGGTCGGCGTCCACAACGCGCTGATCAACCCCGATCCGCTGTTCCGCACTCCGGCCCTCTGGGGATAATACCCGGATAAAACCCTTGCATCGAATATCACCCGGGTATAACCAGTCGGGAACGATGATGCATGCGGCGAGGCTGGACGTGGTTGGCAAAGAGGATCGCAAGGCGGCGGTGGCGGCCTACAAGGAGCGCAAGAGCGTGGCCGGCGTGTTCGCCGTCCGCTGTGGGGCCGCCGGTGCGGTGTGGGTGGGCGGCGCGCCCGATCTCGACAAGATCCAGAACCGCCTGTGGTTCCAGTTGAAGATGGGCGGTTGTCCGCACCGCAGCCTGCAGGCGGCATGGAACGCCCATGGGCCTGAGTCGCTGGCCTTCGAAATCGTCGAGCGTCTTGAGGACGAGGACCTTGCCTTCGCCCGCACCGCCGCGCTGAAGGCGCGGGTCGCCCATTGGATCGCGGCGATGGGGGCGGAGGCGATCTGAGCGGAAGGGCTCAGCCCCGGTAGTCGTGGACCCGGCCGGTGAAGTCGGTCACGTGATAGCGGCCCTCGCCCTGCTCCTCGATCCAGGCCGCGGCGGCGGGGGCCTTGCCATGGCCGCCGGGAATGTCGAGGACGTAAGTCGGCTGGCACAGGCCGGACAGCCGGCCGCGCAAGCCGGTCACCAGCGCCTGCCCCTCCGCCAGGGTGGGGCGGAAATGGCTGGTGCCGGCGGCAAGGTCGGGGTGGTGCAGATAGTAGGGCTTCACCCGGTTGCGCACCAGGCCGCGGAACAGCGCCTCCAGCGCCGCATGGCTGTCGTTGATGCCCTTCAGCAGCACGGTCTGGCCGACCAGCGGGATGCCGGCCTCCACCAGCCGGGCGAGGGCGGCGCCCACCGGCGGTGTCAGCTCGTCGGCGTGGTTGATGTGGACGGCGACCCAGGTGGCGAGGTCGGGGGCGGTCAGCGCCTCCAGCAGTTCCGGGGTGACGCGCTCCGGGTCGGCGGCGGGGATGCGGCTGTGCAGGCGGACGATGCCGACATGCGGCATGGCCGACAGCGCCTGGACGATTCCGCGCAGCCGCCGCGGCGACAGCAGCAGCGGATCGCCGCCGGTGATGACGACCTCCCACACCTCCTGGTGATCGCGGATGTAGGCGAGTGCCGCGTCCAGCTCGTCGGCGGTCAGCGCCTCGCCGCCCGGACCGACCATCTCGCGGCGGAAGCAGAAGCGGCAATAGACGGCGCAGGCATGCAGCGGCTTCAGCAGAACCCGGTCGGGATAGCGGTGAACGATGCCCTTCACCGGGCTGCGCGCGCCGTCGCCGATCGGGTCTTCCAGCTCCTCCGGCGTGCTGTACGCCTCGGCGGGGGAGGGGACGTACTGGGCATAGAGCGGATCCTCCGGGTCCGTACGTCCGGCCAGCGTCTCGCGCAGGTACGGGGTCAGCGCCACGGCATAGCGGTCGGCGACCGTACGTACGGCCTCGCCGGCTTCGGGAGTCATCAGCCCGGCGGCCACCAGATCGGAAACGCTGTGCAGGGCCTTCATCGCTCTTTCCCGCTTCGACGGAATGGGTCATGTAGGAAAGCGACCGCTCTTACTCCTGCGAGACCCATGCTGTCGACTCTTCCCCGCCTGATCGGCCACCGCGGCGCCAAGGAAAGCGCCCCGGAAAACACCCTCGCCTCGATCCGCGAAGCCGCCCGCCAGGGCGCCCGCTGGGTGGAGGTGGATGTCATGCTGACCCGCGACCAGCGGCCGGTGCTGATCCACGACGACACCTTGGACCGCACCACCACCGGCACCGGCGCCGTGCCGCTGCTGGATCTGGCGGCGTTGCAGCAGCTCGACGCCGGACGCTGGTTCGACGCCGCCTTCGTCGGCGAACGGGTGCCGACGCTGGAGGAGGCGGTGGACCTGATCCGCGAGTTGGGCCTCGGGCTGAACCTGGAGATCAAGCCTTATCCGGGGCAGGAGGAGATCACGGCGGAGGTGGCGCTGAACACGCTGCGGCCGTTGTGGCCGTCCGACCGGCCGCTCCTGCTCTCCAGTTTCGAGGTTCCCTGCCTGGAGGTGGCGCAGCGGCTGTGGCCGGAGATCCCGCGCGGCTATCTGCTGTGGGACCCGCCGGCCGATTGGGCCGCCATCGCCGACCGCATCGGGGCGGCAACCCTGAACGTCGACCAGAGCCGCCAGACCGCCGACAGCGTGGCGGAATACCGTGCCACCGGCCGGCCGGTGCTGTCCTACACCGTCAACGACGCCGATCGTGCCCGGACGCTGTTCGGCTGGGGCGTGTCGGCGGTCTTCACCGACGCGCCCGGCCGGCTGGCGCAGGAGCTGGGGCCGCTCGCCTGATCGGGCGCCTGATGGTCCGCCAGATGATCCGCCGGGGGACCGGTCGACACGCTGACGCTTCCGTTCGCGACTGCGGCAAATCGTGAACGTTTTTTGCGCGGGGGGATGAATCCGCTCGTAGGGCGCGCCAATTCCTCATATATAGAACCGCACTGGCGATCCCGCCGGAACCCACGCGGATTCCGGTGGAGCCTTTCGTCGTCTGGTATCCGCCGCTTTGGTCCGGCGTCCCACGGGATGCCACGTTCGGTCTTTGGAGGGTTCGTTGAAGGCGTTGAAGCCGTTGCCGATGTCCGGCCGGGAGGTTTTGCCGCTCGTCGAGGGTGGCAAGGGTATTGCCGTGTCCAACGGCGAAAGCTCCGGCGCCTGGGCGGCGGCCGGCGGGATTGGCACCTTCTCGGGTGTCAACGCCGACAGCTATGATGAGAACGGCAACCTTCTGCCGCAGATCTACAAGGGCAAGACCCGGCGCGAGCGCCATGACGAGCTGATCGCCTTCGGCATCGAGGGCGGCATCGCCCAGGCGCGCATCGCGCACGAGACGTCGAACGGCAACGGCCGTATCCACATGAACGTCCTGTGGGAGATGGGCGGCGCCGAGCACATCCTGCACGGCGTGCTGGAAGGCGCCCAGGGTCTGATCCATGGCGTCACATGCGGCGCCGGCATGCCCTACAAGGTGGCCGAGATCGCCGTGCGCTACGGCGTCCATTACTATCCGATCGTCTCGTCGGCCCGCGCCTTCCGCGCGCTGTGGCTGCGCGCCTACCACAAGTTCCGCGACCATCTGGGCGGCGTGGTGTACGAGGATCCGTGGCTGGCCGGCGGTCACAACGGCCTGTCCAACTCGGAAGATCCGCAGAAGCCGGAGGATCCGTTCCCCCGCGTCCTGGCCCTGCGCCAGATGATGAACAGCTTCGGCCTGAACGACACCCCCATCGTGATGGCGGGCGGCGTCTGGTGGCTGTCGGAGTGGGAGGACTGGATCGACAACCCCGATCTGGGTCCGGTCGCCTTCCAGTTCGGCACCCGTCCGCTGCTGACCCAGGAGAGCCCGATCTCCATGGCGTGGAAGCGTAAGCTGGTCGCGCTGCAGCCGGGCGACGTCTTCCTGAACCGCTTCTCCCCCACCGGCTTCTATTCGTCGGCGGTGAAGAACCCGTTCCTGCTGGATTTGATGGGGCGGTCCGAACGTCAGGTCGCCTATCTGTCCAAGCCGGTGGGCGAGCATTCGGCCGAATTCCCGGTCGGTCCGCGCGGCCGTCCGGTCTATGTGACCGAAAGCGACAAGCAGCGCGCCGAGGGCTGGCTGTCCCAGGGCTTCACCACCGCGCTGAAGACGCCGGACAGCACGCTGGTCTTCGTCACGCCCCAGCAGTCCGAGAAGATCCTGCACGATCAGGTCGACTGCATGGGCTGCCTGTCGGCCTGCGGCTTCTCCAACTGGGCGCAGAACGAGGAGGGGACGACGGGCAAGCGCGCCGATCCGCGCTCCTTCTGCATCCAGAAGACGCTCCAGGCGGTCAGCCACACCGACGACTGCGAAAACCAGCTGATGTTCGCCGGGCACAATGCCTACCGCTTCGCCAGCGATCCCTACTACAACGACGGCTTCATCCCCACGGTGAAGCAGCTGGTCGAACGGATCGCCACCGGTTACTGACCGGGCGCATCATTGGACGGGCAAGGCCGCCGGCGGGAGACTGCCGGCGGCCTTTGCATTCGCCCGCCGCGCGTGTGCCGTCCGGTTGACGTCGGTGCGACAATAACTTGCGTGGCCTTTCCGAATGGTTTTACAGTTGAACGGATTGCGGCCATGTGCCGCGGTTCCGTCCCGGACCATGTGTTCGATCCCGATGTCGACAGTACGGGGGCCACGCCCATGATGACCGCCGAACGTCCCTTCAAGCGAGTCCTTGACCGGCTGAACGGTGCCGGTCTGCGCCCGACCCGCCAGCGCCTCGGCCTTGCCCGGCTGCTGTTCGAAGGTTGCGACCGGCACGTCACCGCGGAACAGCTGCATGGCGAGGCGCTGTCCGCCGACCTGCCGGTGTCGCTGGCGACTGTCTACAACACGCTGAACCAGTTCACCGCCGCCGGCCTGCTGCGCGAGGTGGTGGTGGAGGCGGGGAAGTCCTACTTCGACACCAACACCAGCGATCACCACCATTTCTTCGTCGAATCCACCGGCCGGCTGGAGGACATCCCCGCCGACCGGGTGATGGTGCAGAACCTGCCGGCCGCTCCCGCCGGCACCCGCGTCGCCCGCGTCGACGTGATCGTCCGCCTGATCCAGGACGATTGCTGAACCTGCTTTTACCGATCCGGTTCCGCGCTCAGTTCCTGTCGGCCGGTCCCGGTTCGGCGGCGTTGGGCGCGCGGTCGACGAAGGGCCAGCGCATGAAGGCGAAGGCCCACACCGCCAGGACGTTGATGTAAGGGAACAGCAGCAGCAGGATCCACAGCGGGCTGCGCCCGGCCTTGGCCAGGACCCAGCCGCCGGCGATCAGCATGTACATCGTGACGATCGAGCCGATCAGCAGTTCCCAGAAGCCCAGATGGATCACGGTCTCCGTCATGCCGTCCTCCGTGCCTTGACCTTGCGCGCCTGACGCGCCGGCAGGACCGGCCAGCGGCTGTGCGCCATCACGCCGATGGGGACGACATGCCCGAGCGGAACCAGCGAGAACAGGGCCCACAGCGGCGAGAAGCCGGCCCGCCGCAGGATGCGCGACAAGGGCCAGACGATGGCGATCTGGAACAGCATCAGCCCCAAGAACGGCCCCTGACTCAGGCCATCGATGAAATCCTGCAGCATGCCGGTCCGGACCCTCCCTCACATCGTCGTCGGGCAGAGAAGCGCGGGCGGGCGGCTTTGTCGAGCCAAACTTTTCCCGAACCGGGCATCATGCACCGCGTTGCAGGTTCTGCACGGATCAGGGGTGTGCGAACGTGAAATGCCCCGCATCGGCATGCTACAGTTCGCCGCGTCCGGCCTTTCCGGCTTGACGCCATCTCAGAATTCAGATGCGGCGGACCATTCTCTTTGACGGATCTCTCCGAACCGGACGGTGGCGCACGCGGGAGACGGTGGCGCTTATCGTCCCTGCCGCCGGTCGCCGCGTTGCGCATCGGCCTGCTTGTGGCGGTGATCGCCGGCTTCTGGCTGGTCGCCTACGCCGACCTTGACCGCGCGCGCGACCGGGCGATCCAGGACGGGCTGCGCCAGACCGTCAACCTGTCGATCCTTCTGGAGGAGGATGCCCGCCGCGTCATCGTCGTAGCCGGCTATTCCCTGCATGCGATGACGGTGAGCGGGCAGATCCCCGCTCATCTGCTGAGCGACACGGCAGAGCCCCCGGGCGTGGAGTCCGGTCCCGGACCGGCGCTGCGGAGCATGCTGATCGTGGAGCGGGACGGGCGGGTGCGGCAGGCCGCCGGGCTGGACGCCCCGGCCTCGGTCGCCGGGACCCCGCTGGCCGATGCGGTGCGCGACGGTTCGGCGGCCTTCGTCGGGCCATACCAGACGGCCGACGGCGGCTGGCGGGCGGCCATGACCCGGCCCTTGACGGACGGCAGCGGCGTGGCGGTGGCGGTGCTCGACCTCGACCGCTTCACCCGGCTCTACGCCAGCCAGACCATCGGGCCGCTCAGCATCATCCTGCTTTATCGCGAGAACGGCGCGGTCCTGGCCTATTCGCGGACCGGCCTGCGATTGGACCAGGATCGCGCCGCCTTCGCCGCCTTTCTGCCGCGGCTGCCCGCCGGGGAAGCCGCGCGGACGCTGTCCGGCTTCGACCCGGCGGAAGGGCGCGAGCGCATCGGCACGGTCCGCCGGGTGGCGGGGTTGCCGCTGTACGTCTATGTCCGCATCCGCACCGACGACGTGCTGGCCGGCTGGTACAACGACCGCTGGAAACGCGTCCTGGAGACCGCGGCGGTCTCCGTGGTGGTGACGCTGCTGGCCCTGCTGGCCTTGCGGCAGCTCGGTCGGCTGGAGACGACGACGCAGGCGTTGCGGGCCAGCGACCGGCGGTCGCAGGCGCTGTTCGACAGCAGTTTCCAGATCATGGGGTTGCTGTCGCCCGATGGTCGGGTTCTGGCGCTGAACCAGCCGGCCTGCGCGCTGGCCGGGTTGCCGGCCAAAGCCCTGGTCGGGCGCCGCGCCTGGGAGTTCCGCGGCTGGGCCCGCACCGACGAGCTGGCGGCGGGATTCCGTCAATCCATCGAAAAGGCGGCGGCGGGACGATTCGTCCGCTATGAGACCGACGTGGTCACCGACGGCACGACCCGCGTGATGGACGTGACGATCAAGCCGGTGTTCGACGACCGGGGCGCCGTGACGGTGTTGGTGGTCGAGGCGCGCGACATCACCGAACGGGTGGAGGCGGCCGCGCGGCTCGCCGCGGCGCTCGATCAGGCGGAGGCCGCCAACCGCGCCAAGAGCGCCTTCCTGGCGACCATGAGCCACGAGCTGCGCACGCCGCTGAACGCCATCATCGGCTTTTCCGACATCATGCTGCACGAGCTGTTCGGCCCGCTGGGCAGCCCACGCTACCGCGACTATGCCCGCCATGTGCAGAACAGCGGCCGGCACCTGCTCGACCTCATCAACGACGTGCTGGACATGTCGAAGCTGGAGGCCGGGCGCTACACGCTTGATGAAAGCTGGCTGGAACCGGCTGGGGCAATCGAGAATTGCCGGGCGCTGGCCGCGGTGCCGGCCGACGCCGGCGGCGTGCTGCTGGCGGTCGACTGCGCCCCCGGCCTGCCCGGCCTGCTGGCCGACGAGCGCGCGTTGCGGCAGGTGCTGCTGAACCTGCTGTCGAACGCGGTGAAATTCACCCCGCGCGGCGGCCGGGTGACGGTGAGCGCGGCGCAGGAGGAGGACGGCGGGATCGCCATCGCCGTGCGCGACACCGGCATCGGCATTCCGGCCGAGGCGCTGACCCGTATCCTGGAGCCCTTCCAGCAGGCCGACAGCAGCATCCCCGGACGGTTCGGCGGCACCGGGCTGGGGCTGTCGATCTGCCGCGACCTGATGGCCCTGCATGGCGGAAGCCTGTCGATCGAAAGCGAGCCGGGCCGCGGCACCACCGCCACCATCCGCTTTCCGGCGACCCGTGTCGGCCCGCCGGTTGCGGCGGACGGGTTGCCGGCGTAAGCCTGTCGGCAATCAAGCCTGTTGGCGATGGCGCGGATCGAAAGGCGGACGAGATGATCGGGAATGACGGGAAGCCGGTGTCCAAGGAGGAGGTGCGCAAGCACATCGCCGCCTACAACGGCCAGTCGCGCGGCTCCAAGGAATTCGCGGCGATCCCGCGGGCGCTGGTGACCATCCTCGACGGGCTGAAGCCGGGCAAGACCGGCTACGTCAAATGCCTGGACGGGCAGGTGCAGCTGTCGCGCCGCAAGGACAACAGCGTTTCGGCGGGCTGACAAAAGAAAAGCGCCCTTCCCCGAGGCTGGGGAAGGGCGCCCTTCATTGGACCGTCAGGCCGTCAGTGCTTGGCCGCGGCGGCGGCACCGATGCCGGTCTGGGAGCGGACGAACTGGTCCTCGAAAGCCTCGCGCTCGGCACGGGCGGACGCGCTGCTGTCCAGCTTCGACACGATGATGGTGACGAGGAAGGCCAGCGTCATCGAGAACAGGGCCGGCTGCTCGTAGGGGAAGATCGGCGCCGGGTTGTTCAGCACCACGACCCACACGGCGTTCGACAGGATCACCAGCGTGACCGCGGAGATCAGGCCGGCGATGCCGCCCGCCAGCGCGCCGCGGGTGGTCAGGCCCTTCCAGTACATCGACAGGATCAGCACCGGGAAGTTCACCGACGCCGCGACGCCGAAGGTCAGGCCGACCAGGAAGGCGACGTTCTGCTTCTCGAAGGCGATGCCCAGCACCACGGCCAGCACGCCCAGCACCAGCGACGCGATCTTGGACACGCGCATCTCCTCGCGCTCCGTCGCCTCGCCCTTGCGGATGACGCGGGCATAGAGGTCGTGGGCGATGGCCGAGGCGCCGGCCAGCGCCAGACCCGACACCACCGCCAGGATGGTGGCGAAGGCGACCGCCGACAGGAAGCCCAGGAACAGGTCGCCGCCCAGCGCCTTGGCCAGATGCATCACCGGCATGTTGCCGCCGCCGATCAGCTTGCCGCCGACCTTGCCGCCTTCGAAGAACTGCGGGTCGGTGCCGACGATGGTGATCGCCGCCATGCCGAGAACGCAGACGATCAGGAAGAAGAAGCCGATGAAGCCCGAGGCGTAGAAGACCGACTTGCGGGCCTCGCGCGCGTTGGGAACGGTGAAGAAGCGCATCATGATGTGCGGCAGGGCGGCCGTGCCGAACAGCAGGCCCAGCGACAGCGACACCGCCGACACCGGGTCGGCCAGCAGCGTGCCCGGCCCCATGATCTTCACGCCGTCCTTGTGCGCGGCGATGGCGCTCTTGGCGATGGCCTCCAGGCTGAAGCCGAAGCGCGACAGCGCCAGGAAAGCCAGCAGAATGCCGCCGCCCAGCAGCAGCACCGCCTTGATGATCTGCACCCAGGTGGTGGCGATCATGCCGCCGAAGGTGACGTAGACCACCATCAGCACGCCGACCACGATCACCGCGATGTTGTAGTCCAGCCCGAACAGCAGCTTGATCAGCTGGCCGGCGCCGACCATCTGGACGATCAGGTAGAAGCACACCACCGTCAGCGAGCCGATGGCGGCGAAGGTGCGGATCTTGCCCTGGTCCAGCCGATATGAGGCGATGTCGGCGAAGGTGAAGTGGCCGAGGTTGCGCAGCCGCTCCGCCAGCAGGAACAGGATGATCGGCCAGCCGACGAAGAAGCTGATGGTGTAGACGAAGCCGTCATAGCCCTTGGCGAACACCAGGCTCGACAGGCCCAGCAGCGTCGCGGCCGACATATAGTCGCCGGCGATGGCCAGACCGTTCTGGAAGCCGGTGATGCCGCCGCCCGCGGTGTAGAAGTCCGACGTGGAGCGGGTGCGGCTGGCTGCCCAATAGGTGATGCCCAGCGTCATCAGCACGAAGGCGATGAACATGCCGATGGCCGACAGGTTGATCGGCTGCTTTTCCAGCTGCCCGACATCGCCGGCGGCCAGCGCCGGCACGGCGGACAGGGTGGCGGACAGGGTGGCGGCAGCCGCCGCGAGGAGGATCCGGCGGGCGGTCATTGCAGCGTCTCCCGCGTGATCTCGTCGGTCAGGTCCTGAAAACGGCCGTTGGCGAAGTGGGAGTAGACGCCGGTCAGCAGCCAGGACAGGATGATGATCCCCGCCCCGATGGGAAAGCCGACGCTGAGCGACGACTCGTCGGAGATCGGCTTGTGCAGCAGGTCCGGCGCGAAGGCGACCACCATCATGAAGCTGTAATAGCCGACCAGCACGACGGCCGACAGGACCAGGGCCAGCCGGCTGCGCTGGCGGACCAGCTCGTGGAATTTGGGGTTCCGGCGAACCCTCTCGTAAACGGGATTGTTGGCGGGGGAGTGCATGTTTCCTCCAGACGCTGGACGTCCTTGTGGTGCCCGACCCAAATTGATGGGATTCGGCTTATGGCTTTTCGGCTAACAAAACACTGTTTCGCAAATTTCCCGGAAATATGACGAATTGTTTCAGCGCAATTCAGGTAACAATCCCACCGATTCGCATTGAGGCGCGGCGGCGAAGCTGGGATGATGGCGGCAACTCCCCAATTCCCGCATCCTGCCGTCCCCGTCCGGAAAATGATCCGCTCGCCCCTGTTCCTCCGGCTGTTCTCGGCGATCCTGATCTCGCTCGGGCTGTTCTCCGCCGCGGCCTATGTCTTCTCGGTCCCGTTCATCGAGGAGAAGGCTTACGAGATCGAACGCGACGCCAGCCGCACCATCCTCGACAACGTGTTCGAACTGGTCAGCCGCATCCGCGTCGGGCTGGAGGAACAGCGGACGTCGACGGTGGAGTCGTACAAGACCCGCCTGCGCGATGTGCTGGAACTGGCGGTCGGCTATATCGAGCATGTCTATGCCCGCGCCGACCGTGGCGAGATCACGATGGAGGAGGCCCGGCGCGAGGCGATGGAGGGGCTGCACGCCTTCCGCTACGGCAACGGCGACTATGTCTGGGCCATCGGCTACGACTCGGTGATCCTGTCCCACCCGTCGCCCGATTATGAAGGACGGAAGTCCGACGATTTGCGCGACAATCTGGGCCGCCACATCCTGCCCACCATCGTCGCCACCGCCAAGCGCGAGGGGGAGGGGTTCCAGACCTATCCGTGGTGGCGGCCCAACGGTGACGAGCGGGCGCCGAAGCTCAGCTTCTTCAAGGATCTGTCGAAGCGCGGCATCATCGTCGGCACCGGCGCCTATCTGGCCGACGTCGATGCCGAGGTGGAGCGGCGCAAGGCCGAGGCCATCGAGGATCTGCGGCAGGCCCTGCGCAAGCTGCGGATCGCCCGCACCGGCTATCTCTACATCTTCGATTCGGCGAACCGGATGATCATCCACCCGAATTCGAACATCGAGGGCACGGCCTTCGGCGACCGCCTGAATTCGGCCACCGGGCGCCCGATCGCCGAGGATCTGAAGGTTGCCGCGGCCAAGGGGGAGCCGCTGACCTACCTGTGGGACAAGCCCGACGATCCCGGCAACTACGCCTACGAGAAGATCAGCTGGGTCCGGCATTTCGAGGGCTTCGACTGGTACATCGCCTCGTCGGTCTATGTGGACGAGCTGCGGCGGTCGTCGGTGGTGCTGGGCAACCGCATCCTCGCCATCGGCATGGCGCTGATGGCGGCGGGCAGCCTGCTGGGCTACATCGCGGTCGGTCGGCTGGTCCGGCCGCTGCGCCGTCTGGCCGACACCGCGGCGCAGGTGCGCGCCGGCGACCTCGACGCCCAGAGCGGCATCCGCCGCGGCGACGAGATCGGGCTGCTGGGAACCGCCTTCGATGGCATGGTCCGGCAGTTGCGCGACACCGTCGCCACGCTGGACAGCCGGGTGCGCGACCGCACCGCCGCGCTGGCGGAGGCGGAAACCCGGCAGCGCGTGATCCTGGACGCCATTCCCGCCTGCATCGCCGGGCTGGACCGCGACGGCCGGCTGACCTTCGCCAACCTGCGCTGGGCCGAACTGGTCGGGCGCGACAAGGCCGAGGTGATCGGCCGCGACCTTGCCGCCGTGGTCGGCCGGCGCGCCATGGCGGCGCTCGGTTCCCATCTCGACCGCTGCCTGTCGGGGAACGTGGTGACCTTCGAATATGCCTTCCCGCGCGACGGCCGCGACATCGTGACCAAGACGACGCTGATCCCGCATCGCGGCGAGGGCGGACTGGAGGAGGGCGCCGTCACCGGCCTGTTTGTCCTGACGCTGGACATCACCGACGAGAAGCAGACCGAACGCCAGCTGGTGGAGGCGCAACGGCTGAAGGCGGTCGGGCAGCTGTCGGGCGGGCTGGCGCACGACTTCAACAACCTGCTGTCGATCATCATCGGCAACCTGTCGGCGGCGCGCGACCGCTACGCCGCGGTGGAGGGGCTGGACGCCTATCTGGAGCCGGCCCAGCGCGCCGGCCGCCGCGGCGCCGACATCACCGCCCGGCTGCTTGCCTTCTCGCGCCAGCAGCCGTTGAAGCCGGAACCGATCGAGCTGTGCGGCCTGCTGCGCGACATGGCGGTGCTGCTGCGCCGCTCCTTCCCCAGCTCCATCGCCATCGGCGTGCCGGAGGAGGGGCGGGAGTGCTGGACCATCGCCGACCAGACCCAGTTGGAAAACGCGCTGGTCAACCTCGCCATCAACGCGCGCGACGCCATGGCCAACGGCGGGCGGCTCGACATCGCGGTGGGCATCCGCAGGGTGGAGGGCGACCAGTCCTTCGACGAGCCGGTCCGGCCCGACGATTATCTGGAAATCCGCGTCAGCGACACCGGCACCGGCTTCACGCCGGAGGCGCTGGCCCGCGCGGTGGAACCCTTCTTCACGACGAAGGCCTTGGGGTCGGGGCTGGGTCTGTCGATGGTCTACGGCTTCGTCAAGCAGTCGCGCGGCTATCTGCGCATCGACAGCCGGCCGGGGGAGGGCACCGCCGTCACCCTGCTGCTGCCGCGCGCCGAGCCGGTGGCGCGCCTGCAGGACGCCGATCCGGCTTCGGCCGAACCGCAGCCCGGCGGCTGGTCCGGCCAGCTGGCGCTGGTGGCGGAGGACAACGACGATGTGCGGCAGGTGATGCGCCAGCAGCTGGTGGACCTCGGCTTCTCGGTGGTGGAGGCGGCCAGCGGCGACGAGGCGGCGGAGCTGGTGGAGCAGATCGACGGGCTGTCGCTGCTGGTCTCCGACATCGTCATGCCCGGCCTGTCCGGGGTGGAGCTGGCGCGGCGCGTCCGGCTGCTGCGGCCGGCGATGCGGGTGGTTCTGGTCAGCGGATTCGCCGTCGAGTATGGCGACGTCCCCGCTGATGCCGTCATACTGCGCAAGCCATGGGACAAGCGGGAGTTGGTGGCGGCCATCGGCCACGCCGCCGAACCCGCGCCGGCCTGATATGATCGGGCCCAGAGAACGCACCTGATAGAACGCACCTGAAAAAATGCAGGGCGACGAGTGCCGAGGGGAAACGCGCGTGGGACAGAAGAAGCGCATCTATGTGGTCGAGGACGAAGCCGACATCCGCCGGCTGGTGACGGAGGTTCTGGAGGGCTACGGTTATGACGTGTCCTGCTGGGCCAGCGGGCGGGAGGCGCGGGCGGCGATCCAGCGACAGGCCCCCGACCTGTGCCTGGTGGATCTCGGCTTGCCGGACATGGACGGGCTGACCCTGGTGCGCGAGCTGTGGGAGGATGTGCGGTTCGGCGTCATCATCCTGTCCGGGCGCGGCGGCACCTCCGACCGCGTGCTGGGGCTGGAGCTGGGGGCCGACGACTATATCGTGAAGCCGTTCGAGTCGCGGGAACTGGTGGCCCGCGTCAACAGCGCCATCCGCCGCCGCGAACAGCTGTCCAGCGCCGCCGCCCCGGCCGAGACCGCGCGGGCGCGCTTCGGCCCCTGGGTGTTTGATCTGGGCAACCTGACGCTGACCGCCGACGATGGCCGGCAGGAAAGCCTGACGGCGGCGGAGGCCTCGCTTCTGCTGATGCTGCTGAAGGCGCCCAAGCGCGTGCTGTCGCGCGAGCATCTGCAGGGTCCCGACCAGGACCGCGACGACTTTCCCTATGACCGCAGCATCGACGTCCGCATCTCGCGCATCCGCAAGAAGATCGAGGAGGACCCGCGCGCGCCGCGGCTGATCAAGACCGTTTACGGCGCCGGGTACCTGTTCGCGGGAGACGTGACGTGGTTGCGGTAACGGGGCACCCCCTCGCGCCGCCGTGAAACAACGCCAATAACAATTGGTCATAATCCTGAGAAAGTTGCGCAAAGCTGATCTGGTAGAGGCTGTTTCCAACACCGCCGCGCCCAATGTCGGCGCGCAACAAAGAACCCCTGGGGAGAACGGTCCGATGAGTGAAACTGCCGCCGCGGCGAATCAAAGCGTCGATGTCCGCGCCAATCCGTACGAGCGCGATCTCGACCGCAACGCCGCCAATTTCGTCGCCCTGACGCCGCTGACCTTCCTGGAGCGCGCCGCCGCGGTGTGGCCCGACCGTCTGGCCGTCGTCCACGGCCCGGTCCGCCGGACCTGGGCGGAGACCTTCGTCCGCGTGCGCCGTCTGGCCGCGGCGCTGGCGAACCTGGGCATCGGCACCGGCGACACCGTCGCCATGCTGGCCGCCAACACGCCGGAGCTGTTCGAAGCGCATTTCGGCGTGCCGCTGGCCGGGGCCGTGCTGAACGCCATCAACACCCGCCTGGACGCCGAGGCCATCGCCTTCATCCTGAAGCATGGCGAGGCGAAGATCCTGATCGTCGACCGCGAGTTCTCCGGCGTCGCCAAGAAGGCGCTGGCCCTGCTGGACTCGCCGATCCCGGTGGTGGACATCGACGATCCGACCTACACCGGCGGCGAGCTGATCGGTGACCGCGATTACGAGGCCTTCATTAGTGACGTCGGCACCGAGCATCCCTGGACCCCGCCGGCCGACGAATGGCAGGCTATCGCGCTGAACTACACCTCCGGCACCACCGGCAACCCGAAGGGCGTCGTCTATCACCACCGCGGCGCCTACCTGAACGCGGTGTCGAACGCGCTGTCCTGGAACATGGGCGATGCGCCCGTGTATCTGTGGACGCTGCCGATGTTCCACTGCAACGGCTGGTGCTTCCCCTGGACCATCGCGGTCACCGCCGGCACCGCCGTCTGCCTGCGTCAGGTCCGCCCCGACGCCGTGCTGAACCTGATCCGCGAGGAGAAGGTGACCAACTTCTGCGGCGCGCCGATTGTCCTGAACATGCTGAACAACGCCCCGGCGGAGTTGAAGCAGGGCATCGAGCAGAAGGTGAAGGTGATGGTGGCCGGCGCCGCCCCGCCCGCCGCCGTCATCGCCGGCATGGAGCGCATGGGCTGGGAAGTCACCCACGTCTACGGCCTGACCGAATGCTACGGCCCGACCGTGGTCTGTGTCTGGCACGACCGCTGGGACAGCCTGTCGCTGGACGAGAAGGCGGCGATCAAGGCCCGCCAGGGCGTGCGCGGCCCGATGCTGGAGGCGGTGATCGTCGCCGATCCCTTCACGCTGGAGCCGATGCCGAAGGACGGCCGCAGCATGGGCGAGATCATGATGCGCGGCAACAACGTCATGAAGGGGTATCTGAAGAACCCCAAGGCGACCGAAGAGGCCTTCACCGGCGGCTGGTTCCACACCGGCGACCTCGCCGTCTGGCACGAGGACGGGTACGTCGAGATCAAGGACCGCTCGAAGGACATCATCATCTCCGGCGGTGAGAACATCTCGTCGATCGAGGTTGAGGATGTCCTCTACAAGCACCCCGAGGTGCTGGAGGCCGCCGTCGTCGCCCGCCATGACGAGAAGTGGGGCGAGACGCCCTGCGCCTTCGTCACCCTGAAGGACGGCGCCACCGCGACCGAGGCCGATATCATCGCCTTCTGCCGGTCGCACATGGCCCACTTCAAGTGCCCGCGCACGGTGGTGTTCGGCCCGCTGCCGAAGACCTCGACCGGCAAGATCCAGAAATACGTCCTGCGCAAGCAGACCGAGGGGCTGTAAGGGGCGGGGCTTTTTGCCCCCTCCCTAACCCTCCCCCGCTTCGCGGGAGAGGGGACTGCCGCCGTCCTTTGCGATGTCTCTGCAAGCATCCGCCCCCTCCCCCGCCCAGCGGGGGAGGGTCGGGGTGGGGGCAAGTCCCCCCATGCCCACACGCTGCCCAATCCTTAGGGGACCCGCGCCATGAAGATCCTCTGCGCCGTAAAGCGCGTCGTCGATTACAACGTCAAGATCCGGGTCAAGACCGACCAGTCCGGCGTCGAGACGTCCAACGTGAAATTCTCGATGAACCCCTTCGACGAGATCGCCGTCGAAGAGGCGGTGCGCTTGAAGGAAGCCGGTGCGGCGACTGAGATCGTCGTGGTCTCCATCGGCCCGGCCCAGGCGCAGGAGACCCTGCGCACCGCTCTCGCCATGGGGGCGGACCGCGCCATCCTGGTCCAGACCGACGTGGAGACCCAGCCGCTGGCCGTCGCCAAGGTGTTGAAGGCGCTGGTCGAGAAGGAAGCGCCGGGGATGGTGATCCTCGGCAAGCAGGCGATCGACGACGATTGCAACCAGACCGGCCAAATGCTGGCGGCGCTGCTCGGCTGGGGCCAGGGCACCTTCGCCTCGAAGATCGTTGCCGGCGACGGCAAGGTCGCGGTGACCCGCGAGATCGACGGCGGCCTGGAGACCGTGGAGCTGAAGTTGCCGGCGGTGGTGACGGCCGACCTGCGTCTGAACGAGCCGCGCTATGCCTCGCTGCCCAACATCATGAAAGCGAAGAAGAAGCCGCTGGAGACCGTCACGCCGGACAGCCTGGGCGTCGATGTGACGCCGCGGCTGACCACGGTGAAGGTGGCCGAGCCGGCCAAGCGTCAGGCCGGCATCAAGGTGCCGGACGTTGCCACGCTGGTCGACAAGCTGAAGAACGAGGCGCGGGTGATCTGAGCGCCGGCTCCGGTGCCCCCACCCTAACCCTCCCCCGCTACGCAGGGGAGGGAACTGCCGCCGCTCTCCCGCATCAGCACTTTCCCCCTCCCCCAC
>NZ_LGQU01000114.1:0-6991 GCF_003115935.1 Azospirillum sp. TSH20 | reverse complement strand
GCAGCGCGCCTTCCAGATGGACTTCCAGGTGCAGCTGTCCTTCGAGAACATCAACGCGCCGGAGATCGGCGTCTATGGCGTCGACCACATCGCGGTGGCCGAGGGGCTGGGCTGCAAGGCGATCCGCGTCACCGAGCCCGACCGCATCCAGGACGCCTTCACCCAGGCCCAGGCCTGGATGGACGAGTATCAGGTGCCGGTCGTCGTCGAACTGGTGCTGGAGCGGGTGACCAATATCTCCATGGGCACCGACATCGACAACGTCACCGAGTTCGAGGAGACGCTGGACCTGCCGGTGGACGAGAGCGAGACCGTTCTGGTCTGACGATCCTCTCCGTCTGACGAAAGCCGCCGGGGCGCTGTCGCGCTCCGGCGGCTTTCTTTTTGGCCGGATTGCTGCGTCGCGCAAATTCCCTCGCCGCAGAGTGCGTGCTAGCGTCGATGCCGATCCGTAGCCGGGAAGGGAGTCCGCGCGAGCATGGCGTTGCTTGAAAACATGCGCATCTTTGTCCGCGTCGTCGAGCTGGGCAGCCTGTCGGCGGCCGGACGGAACCTGCGCATGTCGCCGGCCATGGTCAGCCACCGCATCCAGCAGTTGGAAACCCATCTCGGCGTCCGGCTGCTGAACCGCACGACGCGGCAGTTGCAGGCGACCGAGACCGGCATGGATTTCTACCAGAGTTGCCTTGAGGTTCTGGAGGCGGTGGAGCGCGCGCACAGCAGCATCGCCGCCGGGTCCGGTGTGCCGTCGGGCAGTGTGCGGGTAACGGCGCCGCTGGGCTTCGGCCGCCGTATCCTGGCGCCGCTGGTTCCGGACTTCTGCGCCGCCCACCCGCTGGTGGAGGTGCGGCTGCGCCTGTCCGATCATCTGCTGGATCTGCTGCGCGAGGCGGTGGATGTCGCGGTGCGGATGGCGGCGCTGAAGGATTCAAGCTTCGTCGTGCGCAAGATCGCCGACTTGCGCCGCGTGCTGGTGGCCGCTCCCTCCTACCTGTCGGAACGCGGCCGGCCTTCGATGCCGGCGGATCTCTCCGGCCACAACTGCCTGCTTCTGCGTTTTCCCGGCACCCAGCAATATCAATGGAGCGTGCTGGAGAATGGCGAGCCGGTGAAGCTGCCGGTGTCGGGCCGCTTCGACGCCGACGACGGCGACGTGCTGACCGGCTGGGCGCTGGACGGCCGCGGCATCGCCATGAAGCCGCTGTGGGAGGTGGCGGACCATCTCGCCAGCGGCGCGCTGGTGCCGGTTCTGCCGGACTTCCCGCCGGAGCCCGTGACGCTGGCCGTGCTTTATCCCCATCGCGCGCTGGTGCCGGCCAAGGTGCGGGCCTTCGCCGACCATATGGTGCCGAAGATCAAGGCGGCGCTGACGGCGATCTCGCCGGATACAATCCTGTAGGGCAGTCAGCGCCGACATTTCCTGAACGATCGCGCAGATCTTGCGAACGCCCGCGCATTCAGCGTTCGGCGCCCGGCGTCTATCGTTGCCGTTCCCCACAACGGAGACGACTCATGAACAGCTCAGCACCCACCTCGAAGGTCGTGGCGATCACCGGTGCCAGCAGCGGCATCGGCGAGGCGACGGCCCTGCGTCTGGCCGCGTCCGGCGCGAAGCTCGTCCTCGGCGCCCGCCGGGCGGATCGGCTGGACGCGCTGGCTCGACGCATCGCGCAGGCCGGCGGCGAAGCGGTCTTTCTGCCGACCGATGTCCGCCGGCGCGGCGACCTGACCGCTCTGGTCGGGCTGGCGTGCGAGCGGTTCGGACGGCTCGACGTCCTCATCAACAACGCCGGGATCGGTCCGATCTCGCCGCTCGACGAATTGCGGGTCGAGGATTGGGAAGACATGGTGGACGTCAACATCAAGGGCGTGCTCTACGGCATCGCTGCGGCGCTGCCGGTCTTCCGCGCCCAGGGAAGCGGCCATTTCGTCACCACGGCATCGACCGCCGCGCACCGCACGGTGCCCACCATGGCCGTCTATGCCGGAACGAAGGTCGCCGTCCGCACCATCTGCGAAGGGCTGCGGCAGGAGGCCGGCGAGACCCTTCGGGTGACGGTCATATCCCCCGGCTTCGTTCGCACGGACTTTATCGACGGCATCACCAGTGCGGAGGTGCGGGCGCGGGTTGCCGCATCACGCGACGCGCTTGGGATCCCGCCGGACGCCGTCGCCCGTGCCATCGCTTTCGCCATCGACCAGCCTGCCGACGTCGACATTAACGAGATCATCGTCCGCCCCACCGCGCAGGCCTGACCGCGCCGCCACCAGCCCGGCTGCCGCATGCTTGTTGCGGTAGAGGCTCGGCGCCATACCGAAGGTCCGCTTGAAGGCGTTGCTGAACGCGCTTTCCGACTGGTAGCCGAGCGACAGGGCGATGGCCGACACCGACGTCGTCTCGCAGCACAGCTCCCGCTCGGCCAGCCGCATGCGCCAGTTCAGCAGATAGGTGAGCGGCCCGACCCCGGCCGCCGCCTTGAAGCGTACGGCGAAGGCCGTCCGCGACATGCCCGACGCCCGCGCCAGTTCCCCGAGTTGCCAGGCGCGGCCGGGATCGCCGTGCATCAGCCGCAGGGCGGGAACGAGGCGCGGGTCGCGCAACGCGCCGGCCCAACCGGGACCGAGCGGACCGGATGTGGCGAGATGGGCGCGGATGATCTGGACGAACAGCATCTGCGCCAACTGACCCGACACCAGCATGGTGCCCGGCCGTCCTTCGGCCAATTCGCTTCCGAGCTGGTCGAGCAGCCAGCGCATGGCGGGCGCCTCCGCCGCTCCCGACCGAACATGGATCAGCGGCGGCAACACGTCCCGGAGCAGGTGGCCACGGATTGGATCGAGCGTGACATGCCCGCCGACCGCCAGGAACTCCGCGCCGTTGCCGACCGTCACCCGGTCACCCTTCGTCGGATCGCCGGCCGCGGCGGCGAAAGCGCCGGCGCCGTCCTCCGCGGGCAGGGCAAGGTCGCTGCCGAGCCGAAATGGCTGCTCCGCGGCCAGCATGATCACGTCGCCGGTGGCGAGGTGCCGCGGCTCATCGATGCCGTCCACCGCCAGCCAGACGTCGCCCGTCATGATGGCGATGAACTTGATCATCCCCGGCGGTGGGAAGCGCATCGCCCAGTTCCCGCCGGCCGCCAGCCGGCCGGACACGGCGCAGCGGCTGCCCGCCAGCGTCAGGATGTCCGAGAGTGGATCGCCGTCCGCGGAAGGGCGGACCTCCACCTCACACCCCCCGTGAGCGCACCAGCAGCACCCGCGCCTCTTCCGCCGCGCGGGTCAGGTGGGGCAGGAACTGCACCTCCATCTCCGGGCAGGTGACGCGGGCGGCCTGGGCGCTGATGTTCATCGCCGCGACCACGCCGCCCGACGCGGTGCGGATCGGCACGGCGATGGAGCGCAGCCCCAGCTCCAGCTCCTGGTCCACCAATGAGAAGCCGCGCTCCCGCACCCGCTCCAGTTCGCGTTTCAGTGCGTCGGCCGCCGTGATAGTCCGCTCGGTGTAGGGCTTCAGCGGCACCCGCGCCAGATAGGCGTCCAGCTCCGCCTCCGGCAGCGCCGCCAGCAGGACGCGGCCCATCGAGGTGCAATAGGCGGGCAGGCGGCTGCCGACATTCAGCCCGACCGACATGATCCGCTTGGTCGCCGCGCGGGCGATATAGACCACGTCGTCCTCGTCCAGCACGGCGGCGGAACAGGATTCCTGCACCGCCCCGCTGACCTGCTCGATCAGCGGGTCGAGGATCGTCGCCAGCGGGGCCGACGACAGGAAGGAATAGCCCAGCGCCAGGATCTTCGGCCGCAGATGGAAGGTCCGGCCGTCCGATCCGGCATAGCCCAGTTGCATCAGCGTCAGCAGGCAGCGCCGTGCCGCCGCCCGCGGCAGGCCGGTGATCTTGGCGATGTCGGCGATGGTCAGGTTCGGCTCGCGTTCGGTGAAAGCGCGAATCACCGACAGGCCACGGGCCAGAGAGGTCATGAAGTTCGGGTCGGACGCTTCCTCCGCCGCGCCGGAAGACGGCTCGTCCGCGGCCTTGGCCAGATGCTGAGTGTCGGCCATGCGATGGCTCCTTCCCCGAAGAGCGGTCCTAGGACGGCCAAATTAGGGCGATTACCGCGCAATAGCCAGAAAAATCGAACAAAACCGCCCACAACTCCGTCGGCGGCAGAAATAGTTCGAGGTGCCCGCAATTGATGTTGCGGGTGTCTGGCATCTGGTATACCGTATCGATAATTCAAAACGACGCGCCACAGGGCGATCACCCGGACGCTCGCACAGGAACGCTCACGACAACAAGCGGCGCCGATGGCGTCGGCGCGCAAAGGGTCGGAAACGTGATGAACCGCGAAAGATTCAGTGTTGAACCCCTCGAACAGGGGATGAGCTTCAAGGCCAAGGCCTACCAATCGCTGCGACAGGCCATCACGCAGATGAACATCTACGGCCAGAGCAACGAGATCAGGTTGGACGAACGCCGTCTGTGCGAAGCGTTGGGTGTCAGCCGCACCCCGGTGCGTGAGGCGATGGCGCTGCTGGAACAGGAGGGGTTCATCCGCTCCCAACCGCGGCGCGGGATCTTCGTGGTGCGCAAGACGAAGGCCGAACTGGTGGAGATGATCACGGTGTGTGCCGCCCTGGAAGGCATGGCGGCACGCCTGTTCGTCGAAAACGCCACCACGGACAAGCTGGAACTCCTGCACGCCGCGTTCGACAAATATACGAAAGCCGAGTTGGCGGAGCATGTCGCCGAGTATTCGGACGCCAACATCGTCTTCCATCAAAGCATCGTCCAGGCTTCGGGCTCCACCCTGATCTCGGACCTGACCGACCGCTTCTTCATCCATATGCGTGCGATCCGCCGCGCGACGATGGGCCTCGGCGACCGTGCCGACCAGTCCGTCCACGAGCATCGGGAAATCATCGAGGCGCTTGCCGCCCGCGATGCCGATCTCGCGGAACGCCGCGTCCGGGAACACACGCTCGGTCTCGCACAGTACGTGGAACGGCATTGCGCCTTCCTCGACTAACCGATCTTGAACCTTTTTGGAGCCTCGGGGAGGAGTCACCCATATGTCTACTGCGGCTGCAACGATCACTAAGAACCAGGCCACGGAAGCATCTGTTGTCGAAGACGCGCCGGCGCTGACCGACGGCTTCCAGCTCGTCATCGACGCGCTCAAGCTCAACGACATCAACAACCTGTATGTCGTCCCCGGTATTCCGATCTCCGACCTGCTGCGCATGGCGCAGGCCGAGGGCATGCGCGTCGTTTCGTTCCGCCACGAACAGAATGCCGGCAACGCCGCCGCGATCGCCGGTTTCATGACGAAGAAGCCGGGCGTCTGCATGACGGTGTCGGCGCCGGGCTTCCTGAACGGCCTGACCGCTCTGGCGAACGCCACCACCAACTGCTTCCCGATGATCCTCATCAGCGGCTCGTCGGAGCGCGAGATCGTCGACCTGCAGCAGGGCGACTATGAGGAGATGGACCAGCTCGCCATCGCCAAGCCGCTCTGCAAGGCCGCCTTCCGCATCCTGCACGCCCAGGACATCGGCATCGGCGTGGCGCGTGCCATCCGCGCCGCCGTGTCGGGCCGTCCGGGCGGCGTCTATCTCGACCTGCCGGCGAAGCTGTTCTCGCAGGTGATGGACGCCGTGGAAGGCGCCAAGTCGCTGGTCAAGGTGGTCGATCCGACCCCGGCGCAGTATCCGTCGGCCGACGCGGTCAACCGCGCGCTCGACCTGCTGAAGGGCGCCAAGCGTCCGCTGGTCATCTTCGGCAAGGGTGCCGCTTACGCCCAGGCCGACGAGACGATCCGCGCCTTCGTCGAGAAGAGCGGCATCCCGTTCCTGCAGATGAGCATGGCCAAGGGCCTGCTGCCCGACACCCATCCGCAGTCGGCCGGCGCCGCCCGTTCGCTGGTGCTGCAGGAAGCCGACGTGGTCATGCTGGTCGGCGCGCGCCTGAACTGGCTGCTGTCGCACGGCAAGGGCAAGACCTGGGGCAAGCCGGGCTCCAAGAAGTTCATCCAGGTCGACATCGAGCCGCGGGAGATGGACAGCAACGTCGAAATCCATGCTCCGCTGGTCGGCGACATCGCCTCGGTCATGGAAGTGATGCTGAAGGGCATCGAGGGCGGCCTGACCCCGCCGACCGAGTGGATGGCCACCGTCGCGGCCAAGCGTGAGCAGAACGTCGCCAAGATGGCGCCGAAGCTGATGAGCAACGCGTCGCCGATGAACTTCCATGGTGCGCTGGGCGCTCTGCGCCGCGTCATCAAGGAGCGTCCGGACGCCATGCTGGTCAATGAGGGCGCCAACACCCTCGACCTCGCCCGCGGCATCATCGACATGTACGAGCCGCGCAAGCGTCTGGATGTCGGCACCTGGGGCGTCATGGGCGTCGGCATGGGCTATGCCGTCGCCGCGGCGGTGGAGAGCGGCAAGCCGGTGCTGGCGGTGGAAGGCGACAGCGCCTTCGGCTTCTCCGGCATGGAGGTGGAGACGATCTGCCGCTACAACCTGCCGGTCTGCATCGTCATCTTCAACAACAACGGCATCTATCGCGGGACCGACACCAACCCGACCGGCGGGGCCGACCCGTCGCCGATGGTCTTCGTCCCGGGTTCCCGTTACGACAAGATGATGGAAGCCTTCGGTGGCGTCGGTGTCCATGTCACCAACCCGGACGAGCTGTACCGCGCGGTCAACGAGGCGATGGACAGCGGCCGTCCGACCCTGATCAACGCCGTCATCGATCCGGCGGCGGGCACCGAAAGCGGCAATATCGGCAGCCTGAACCCGACCAGTTCGGTCCGTAAGATGCCGTCCTAAGAGACGGCCTCAGGAAGCCAAGCGGCCACACGACTTTAAAAAAGCAGGGGGAGAGATACATGGGCAAGGCACTTCAGGGCGTGCGGATTCTCGACTTCACGCATGTGCAGTCGGGGCCGACCTGCACCCAGTTGCTCGCCTGGTTCGGCGCCGACG
>NZ_LGQU01000177.1:0-7342 GCF_003115935.1 Azospirillum sp. TSH20 | reverse complement strand
AAGCTACCTCGCCTCCACCAGCCTGCCGGTGCCGGTGGTGATCGGCTGCATCTTCGTCGTCTGCGTCCTGCTCTTCCGCCGCGGTATCGTCGGCGAGCTGATGGCACGCCTGCCCAAGCGGGGACACTGAGTCTGCCGTCTTCTCCGAAACTCCCCCAGGGGGGACCGAAAGGTCCCCCTCTTTTTCCCTTTTCTACTCGTCCTGGTTGAAAGACCCAAAGAGAAACAGGGCTATGGCGGAGGATGTAGAGAACTCGTCCGGATTGCCTTTTTAAAAATCGATCCGAACCGGCATTCGGCAAAGCTCTGATCTGATGAACGGGTGCGGATCGACCCCGCGCACCCGACCGAACCTGCATGCCTTCCCTTTAATCCGACGGATGGGCTACTATGTTGACCTCTGATATTGTTGGCAAATTGCGTTGCAATGCAGCAGGCCCCAAAGCCGGCATCGCAAGAGGCCTCGACACCGGGACGACGAAGATCGGTCCCGTTTGGGAGGGTGACGTGGGCGACACCGTCGATTTCGAAGCGTTGCGCCAGCGGGCGGTGCACTCCCTGTTCGAACATCTGGAATCCATGTGCGTCGGCGCCGTCGCCGTCGATCACAATGGCCGCATCGCCTGGATGGACGAGAAGTACAAGGCTCTGCTGGGGGTTCCGGACGATCCGCGCGGCCGGCAGGTGGAGGACGTCATCCCCAACAGCCAACTGCGCCGGGTGATCGACAGCGGCCAGCCCCAGCCGCTGGACATCATGGAGTTCGACGACCGCTCCTTCGTGGTGACGCGGATGCCGCTGTTCGGCATCGACGGCTCGATCATCGGCGCCATCGGCTTCGTGCTGTTCGACCGCGCCGAATATCTCCGCCCTCTGGTCCGCAAATACGAGAAGATGCAGGAGGAGCTGACCCGCACCCAGCAGGAGCTGGCGCACGAGCGCCGGGCCAAATACTCCTTCTCGCAGTTCCTCGGCGCCAGCGAATCGATCCGCGAGATCAAGCGGCTGGGCCGCCGCGCCGCCCAGATGGACTCGACCGTCCTCCTGTTGGGCGAGACCGGGACGGGCAAGGAACTGCTGGCCCAGGCCATCCATTCTGCCAGCCCGCGGGCGGCCAAGCCCTTCGTCGGCGTCAATGTCGCCGCCATCCCGGAAACCCTGCTGGAGGCGGAGTTCTTCGGCGTCGCCCCCGGCGCCTACACCGGTGCCGACCGGCGCCACCGCGATGGCAAGTTCCAGCTTGCCAACGGCGGCACCCTGTTCCTCGACGAGATCGGCGACATGCCGCTGCCGGTCCAGGCCAAGCTGTTGCGCGTGCTGCAGGAGCGGGAGATCGAGCCGCTCGGCTCCAACAAGGTGGTGCGGGTCGATGTGCGGATCATCGCCGCCACCAGCCGCGACCTGCATGCCCTGGTGCGCGAGAAGCAGTTCCGCGCCGACCTCTATTACCGGCTGAACGTGGTGCCGATCACCCTGCCGCCGCTGCGCGACCGGCCGGAGGACATCGAGAGCATCGCCGACCGCATCCTGGAACAGCTGGCGATCCAGCAGGGCACGCCGCCGCGCGAACTGCTGGAATCGGCGGTGCAGGTGCTGCGCGACTATGACTGGCCCGGCAATGTGCGCGAGCTTTACAACACGCTGGAGCGGGTGGTGGCGCTGACCGACGCGCCGATCCTGACGGCGCCGCACATCCGCAGCGTGCTTCCCGGCATGCAGCATCCGGCCGGCGCCTCCGCCCTGCCGCTGGCGGCGGGCGCGCGGCCGTTGCAGGAGGTGCTGCACGCCGCCGAACGCCACGCCATCGCCGCCGCGCTGGAGGAGGCCAACGGGGTGAAGGCGCGGGCGGCGAAGCTGCTGGGCATTTCGCGCGCGTCGCTGTACGAACGCATGGTGACGCTGGGGCTGGGAGTGACGCAGTGATGCGGGCATAGGCCGCCGGTTATAAATTTCGTATCGCGAAACCTTGTTCCATTGACGCGCTGTCCGGCGGCTGGCAGGATCGTCCCGCTATCTTTTGCGGGAGGGACTGGTCATGCGCAGGCGGGAAGAGGCTCTGGTCGCCGACGATCTGGCGGACGACGAGAAGGACCCGCGCTTCGTCACGGCGCTCGCTCGCGGGCTGGAGCTATTGCGCGCCTTCCGCCGCAACGAATCGATGCTCGGCAATCTGGAGTTGGCGCAGCGCACCGGCCTGCCGAAGCCGACGGTGTCGCGGCTGACCTACACGCTGGCGAAGCTGGGCTATCTCGCCTACGACCAGAACACCGGCAAGTACCGGCTCGGCACCTCGGTGCTGGCGCTCGGCTATGCCAGCCTGTCGGGCATGGGCATCCGGCAGGTCGCCCGGCCGCTGATGCAGGAACTGGCCGACCAGACCGGCCTTGCCGTGGCGCTCGGCGGGCGCGACCGGCTGAGCATGATCTATCTGGAATGCTGCAAGGCGACCGGGCCGATCACCCTGTCGCTCGACGTCGGCTCCCACATCAAGCTGTCGACCACCGGCATGGGCCGCGCCTATCTGGCCGCCTTGCCGGAGGCGGAGCGCGCGCCGCTGATGGCGAAACTGGAAGAGCATGAGGGGGAGCGCTGGCCCGAGATCCGCGACGGCATCCTCCAGGCCATCGAGGATTACCGGACGCGCGGCTACTGCCGCTCCATCGGCGCCTGGAAGTCGGAGGTGCATGCCGTCGGCGTCCCCTTCGTGCCGCGCGATGGCTCGCAGGTGCTGGCCTTCAACTGCGGCGGGCCGGCCTTCATGGTCGATCTGAAGAAGCTGGAGGAGGAGTTCGCGCCGCGTCTGGTGGCGATGGTCCGGCGGATCGACGCGGCGCTGTTCAACGGGTGATGGGAGTTTAGGAATCTTGCGGGGTTAGACCCCCTTCCTGACCCTCCCCCGCCCAGCGGGGGAGGGGATTGGCGCTTGTTCGGAAAAGCGGCGGCAGTCCCTCCCCCCGCCCAGCTCTCGCACGAAGCTCCGCTTTGTGCTGACGCGACAGGCGGACCGAAGGTCCGCTGAGAGCGGGGGAGGTTAGGTGGGGGCATCGTCAGCCGACACTTGGGAACCCCCCGCCGTGCCGCGCCGTTCTCCCGATACGGGTCAATTCGACCGGTGGGGAAGGGACGGAACGGCATGGATGGTGGGTTGACGGACTGGCTGGTGCAGGTGATGCACCACCTTCACTATATCGGGATCTTCCTGCTGGTGGCGCTGGCGCGGGTGTTCCCGCCGCTGCCGGCCGAGTCGGTGATCCCGCTGGCCGGGATCGGGGCGGCGACCGGCGAGTTCTCGCTGGTGGGGATCGCTGTTGCCGGCGGGCTCGGTTCGCTGGCCGGGCAGCTGGTTTGGTTCCTGCCCAGCCGCCTGATGGGGCGCGAGCGGCTGGAGGCGTTCCTGAAGAAATACGGCCCCTGGCTGACCATCAACCCGAAGAAGGTGCGGCAGAGCACCGACTGGTTCGCCAAGCGCGGCGGGCTGGCCGTGCTGTTCTCGCAGCCGGTGCCGGGGGTGCGGACGCTGATCTCCATCCCGGCCGGCGCCTGCAGGATGTCGATCCTGAACTATTCGCTGGCGTCGGGCATCGGGTCGGTGCTGTGGACGCTGCTGCTGGCCTGGACCGGCTACATGCTGTCGACCTGGCCCTTCGCCCACCGGCTGGTCGGCTATTTCACCGTCGGGCTGCTGGTGGTGCTGGTGGGCCTGTATCTGTGGCGGCTGACCAAGCACCTGCACCTGCTGCGCAAGGGCGGTACGGCCGGGGAGGCGCCGAGCGTCACGCCGTCAGCCGGCTGTTGATTGTCAGGCCGTCGCCATGCCGACGATGCCGGTCGCGGCCATGCCCAGCGCCCACAGGCCGAAGACGCCCAGCGCCACGCCGGTGCAGTGGTTCAGCATGGTCAGGCCGCGGTCGGAAATGCGGTGACGCACGGCGGCCACCCCCATCGCCAGCGTCATCCACCACAGCGACGACCCGATGAAGACGCCCAGCACCAGTGTCGACGCCTCCAGCCGGTCCAGCGTGCCGCCCAACCCAAATCCGGCGAAGATGGCGATGAAGGCCATGATGGTCGCCGGGTTGGTCAGGGTCAGCGACAGGCCGGTCATGAAGCCGGTGAACCAGGATTTGCTGTCGGGGGCGGCGGCGGCCTCCCGCTCCTCCGCTTCGGGCTGCTGGCGGAAGGTCCGGATCGCCACCACCAGCAGGAAGATGCCGCCGACCAGCTGGAAGGCGATCTCGTGCCCGCGCAGGAAGCTGAGCGCCGCCGACACGCCGAAGGCGGCGATGGCGCCATAGAAGGTATCGGCCACCGCGGCGCCGAACCCGGTGAAGAAGCCCATCAGGGGCCCATGCTGCAGGGTGCGGCGGATGCACAGCAGACCAATCGGCCCGACGGGTGCGGCGATGGCGAATCCGAGAACGATTCCCTGCAAAAGCACCCAGACTTCGTCCACCGAGCGTCGTCCCCCGAATTCCTATGGCCGGTCGTGCCGGCTGCTCGCGACCAGTTCGTCGCAACGACCATCGGCGGGGGTGATAAACGCCCCCGCCCCTGTCGTCAACCGGGGGCGCCGCGATTCGCTGCACGGTATCAATCGCTTTCCCTGTTGTGCGGAATGATGGCGCGGTTATCCTTTGGGTCAAGTTTCCGCAGTCGGGAGTGGGTGGGACATGAAGACGCGTATTCTTGCCGGCATGCTGGCGATGACGGCGATCACGGCGGCCGGCGTTCCGGCGCAGGCCGACGACTTCTCGCCGGCGGTGGTGTTCGACCAGGGCGGCAAGTTCGACAAGTCCTTCAACGAGGCGGCCTATAACGGCGCCGAGCGGTTCAAGAAGGAAACCGGCACCGCCTACCGCGAGTTCGAGATCACCAACGAGGGCCAGCGCGAGCAGGCGATGCGCACGCTGGTGCGCCGCGGCGCCTCTGTGATCGTCGCCGTCGGCTTCTCGCAGACCGCGGCGGTGGACAAGGTGGCGAAGGAGTCGCCCAAGACCAAGTTCTGCCTGATCGACGACAAGCTGGACGCCCCGAACGTCCAGTCCGTGACCTTCAAGGAGGAGGAGGGATCCTATCTGGTCGGCATGGCGGCGGCGCTGGCCTCGAAGACCGGCAAGGTCGGCTTCGTCGGCGGCATGGACATCCCGCTGATCCGCAACTTCCTGACCGGCTACGAGCAGGGCGTGAAGCACGTCGCGGCGAACGACGAGGTGTTCGTCAACATGACCGGCACCACCCCGGCTGCCTGGAACGATCCCGGCCGCGGGGCGGAGCTGGCCAAGAGCCAGTTCTCGCGCGGGGCCGACGTGGTCTTCGCCGCGGCGGGCGCCACCGGCCTCGGCGTGCTGCAGGCGGCGGCCGATGCCGGCAAGCTGTCGATCGGCGTCGACAGCAACCAGAACCATGTCCATCCCGGCAGCGTCCTCACCTCCATGGTCAAGCGGGTGGATGTCGTCGTCTATGACTGCATGAAGGCGGCGAAGGACGGCAGCTGGAAGCCCGGCCACCGCGTCGTCGGGCTGAAGGAGGACGGCGTCGGCTATGCGCTGGACGACAACAACCGCAAGCTGATCACGCCGGAGATGGAAGCGAAGCTGGAAGAGGCCAAGAAGCAGATCATCGCGGGCTCGCTGGCGGTCAAGCCGTACCAGCCCTGAGCCCGGATGCCTTGATGACTGAAGGTAGCGCCCAGGAAAACGGGCCGATCGCCCTGGAAACCGTGGCGATCAACAAATGGTTCGGCGCCAACCACGCCAACCGAGACGTGTCGCTGTCGGTGCCGGCCGGGACGATCCACGGGGTGATCGGCGAGAACGGTGCCGGCAAGTCGACGATCATGAGCATCGTCTATGGCTATCTGCGCGCCGACAGCGGGGAAATCCGGGTAAACGGCAATCCTGCCGCCATCCGGACGCCGCGCGACGCGCTGGCCGCCGGAATCGGCATGGTTCACCAGCACTTCATGCTGGTCGACCCCTTCAGCGTGCTGGAGAACGTGCTGCTGGGGGCGGAAGGCGGTGTCACCCTGGCCGGCGGGCTTGCCCGCGCCCGCACCGAGCTGACCCGGCTGGCCCGCGACTATGGGTTGGAGGTCGATCTCGACAGCCCGGTCGGCGACCTGCCGGTCGGCGCTCAGCAGCGGGTGGAGATCCTGAAGGCGCTCTATCGCGGCGCCGACATCCTGATCCTGGACGAACCCACAGGCGTGCTGACCCCGCAGGAGGCCGACCATCTGTTCCGCATCCTGCGGGCGCTGCGCCAGCAGGGCAAGACGGTCGTCATCATCACCCACAAGCTCCGCGAGATCATGGAGCTGACCGACAACGTCACGGTAATGCGGCGCGGGCAGGTGGTCGCCAACGTCGCCACCGCCGACACCAGCCGGGAGCAGCTGGCCGAGCTGATGGTCGGCCGCAAGGTTCTGCTGCGCGTCGACAAGACGCCGGCCAATCCTGGGGCGGAGGTGTTGCGGGTCGAGGGGTTGCGGGTGTGCGATCCGTCCGGCGTGGAGCGGGTGAAGGGGGTTGGCCTGTCGGTGCGGGCCGGCGAGATCGTCGGCATCGCCGGCGTGTCCGGCAACGGCCAGTCCGAACTACTGGAGGCGCTGGCCGGCATGCGGCCCATCGCCGGTGGCTCCGTCCGCCTGCGCGGCGAGGAACTGGCCGGGCATCCGAATCGCTTCAACGCCCGCGCGTTGCGCGGGCTGGGTGTGGGCCATGTGCCGGAGGACCGGCAGAAGGTCGGCCTCGTCACCAGCTTCTCGGCGGAGGAATGCTCGATTCTGGGCTTCCAGGACGATCCGGCCTGGAACGGACGGGTGCTGATGGACCGCGAGGCCATCGCCGCCGACTGCGCCCGCCGAATGGAGGATTACGACACCCGCCCGCGCGACGGGTCACTGCCGGCGGCAAATTTCTCCGGCGGCAACCAGCAGAAGATCGTGCTGGCCCGCGAGATCGAGCGCAACCCCGACCTGCTGCTGGTCGGCCAGCCCACCCGCGGCGTCGACATCGGCGCCATCGAGTTCATCCACCGCCGGCTGGTGGCCCTGCGCGACCAGGGCAAGGCCATCCTTCTGGTGTCGGTGGAACTTGACGAGATCCGCGCGCTGTCCGACCGCATCGTCGTCATGTTCGACGGCCACATCGTCGGCGAGGTGATGCCGGACCAGGCGGACGAGAAGACGCTGGGGCTGATGATGGCGGGGTGTGGGTGAGGGAAGTTGAGTCTTGCGGAGTTAGCCCCCCACCCTAACCCTCCCCCGCCCAGCTCTCGCACAAAGCTCCGCTTTGTGCTGACGCGACAGGCGGACCGAAGGTCCGCTGAGAGCGGGGGAGGTTAG
>NZ_LGQU01000031.1:0-7674 GCF_003115935.1 Azospirillum sp. TSH20 | reverse complement strand
GGAAGGTGTTGGCGGCGTATTTCGTCAGCTCCGCCGTCTCCAGCGAGGTCACCACGATCGGCGTCTCGATCAGGTAGAGCGGCCGGTAGAGCCGGCGCATCACGTCGCCCGCACGATCCGACGTGGCGCCGATGACGACGCGGTCCGGCCGCATGAAGTCGCCGATGGCGGAGCCTTCGCGCAGGAATTCCGGGTTGGAGGCAATGTCGAACTCGGCGTCGGGGCGCACCCGGCGGATGATCGCCTCGACCTCGCGGCCCGTCCCGACCGGAACGGTCGACTTGGTCACCACCACCGTGTAGTGGTCGAGATGCTGGGCAATCTCCTCGGCGGCGCCGAAGACGTAGGACAGGTCGGCATGGCCGTCGCCGCGGCGCGACGGGGTGCCCACCGCGATGAACACGGCGTCGACGCCCTGCATCGCCTCCTTCAAATCCATGGTGAAGGACAGGCGGCCGGCGGCGACGTTGCGGGCGACGAGGTCGTCCAGGCCGGGCTCGTAGATCGGAATCTCGCCGCGCTTCAGCCGCTCAATCTTGCCGGCGTCTTTGTCGACGCAAGTGACATGCACGCCGAACTCCGAAAAGCAGGCGCCGGAGACCAGGCCGACATAGCCCGTGCCGATCATCGCTATGCGCATTTTCCACTCAATTTTTCGAAGGGATGGTCTACAAAACGGTATGGAGAGGCCTCGTCCGTGCGGAGCAAGTCAAGGTGGTTGTCGCCTGAGTCATGCGACCGCAGCCGTTTTGCGCAGCTTATGATCAATTTATCGTGCCACGACTAGCCGGAAAAATTCATGAGGGTTGGCGGGTGTAGCGGCATCCGTTGAGCAGCCGTAGGATTTGGGTGCTGAAACCAATCCCAGCCGTTTCCGGAGCGCCCACTCGCCATGGTTGATCATACTCTGCCGCTGCCCGGTCTGTCACCCCTGGCTGGAAAGCCGGTGATGTGCTGGCGCGCATAAACGACATGCCCCAACCCCGCCTGCACAAACTCCTGCCCTGGAACTGGAAGGCAATCCGCGAGCAGACGAAAGTGGCCTGACCGCGGCGCTCAGCGGATGCTTACGATAGGGCCTGCCTTCATTCATGGCTTCAAGTCTGGGATGAAGCCTGACGCCGTCTCCCATCGTGCCCTCCGTCTCCCGTGAACCCGCGCGCAGTCTCGGCTACGGAAGACACTTCGGGAAGAAGGGTGCGCTCGTACCGCTTACGTTCAAGGTCGTGCCGCGGCGATGGGTGGTCGAGACGACCTTCGGATGGATGATCCGCTGGAGACGTCTGGTTCGCGATTACGAAGCGCGCATCGACGTCTCCGGCGGCATGATACAGCTTGCTATGGCAAGCCTGCTACTTCGCCGAGTCTGCCACTGAAGCGGTTGTCAAACAGGCTCTAAAAAGATGGTGTAGTGGGGGAAAGCCGAAGGCGATCTGAAAAGCCCGCTCCCCGCGTATTTAGGCCTGCCCAGGCGTCGAATAACGATCCAATATCTAGCGCCACTCCTCCACGCTCTTTCACCTCGCGGCAATATATCTTTCCAAGAATACCGCCGCCGACCAAAACTAGGCATCCTCTAAGATCTCGCGAACGAATCTCACTCACTACATTTCGGTAAACTGTAGGAAAGTGTACCCCGCACGCGTAACCGCGATCAGCAAATTCTTTCTCTGCAGGAAGCGGGATTGATTCAATGGTGCATTGCCCGAGCCGCACGGAGAGCGCGCTCTGAACATCTCGACCAGAGATAAGGACAATGCGTTCGGCGTTGCGCATCATAGAAAAGAAGCTTTCAGATGATCCGAGCTCAAGATGTACGTTAACATTTGTGAAACAACATTGCTCATTGAAGAGATCAAGATTCTTCCCAAGGGTGTATACGCTGTTTTCTAAAATGTGTAGCTTCTGCTCAATGCGCTTTTTAATCTGGGGAACTCCAATGTAATTGGCCATCCTCACAGAATTCTGTAATTCATAACTTATGTAGCGAAGGTCATCAGAAGAAAGGTCCTCTGCTCCCCATTGTATCCGAGTAGTTATGTATACATCTGAATTAAAGTACATAAGCGGATAGCCAATCATCCGTGGCTCGCAATGATTGACCCTTATGAAAGAAAAACCCACCCTCTCCCTTAGAGCTTCATTTGCACAAGATAGAAGCATATCAGAATTTGCTATTTTTCCATTGCGCACGCCGCACCAGGACTGAAGGTACTCTTCTTCAGATGACCGGTATGGCGAATGCCGCAACGGCGTATTATTATCACAACGAAATACTATACTTTCACCGGCTTCTTGCTCCAGCAACATTAAATCGAGGGCAAGAGAGCTCTTCCGAATTACGTTTATGATTCTGTTGTTTGTTCGCTTTTCTACGACAACCAGCTTCTTAGTTCCCCAGGTCGCCGCGACGGCCAAGAAAAACCGAATAGCCTCTTCAGACTTGTACTTGCTCAAATAGTATGCAAAGACGGGGAAGCTTTCTTTGTTGAGAGAGATGGCGTCCTTTAGCCAGTCATGTGGGTTGTTGATGGGCCCCGTGGATTTATCGATAAACGCGATCGTCTGAGTGCCGCGCATCTCAGGCACAAGATTTCGTAGATGAACAACTGTTTCTCCCTCGCTCCACGTAGAAAGAAGAATGCAGTTACGATCAAAGTGCTCAGTGTTCATCATCGTTGGCTTTGTCTGAATATGCTTGGTACCATCAAACGAGTTTGCATTGGCAACATTATATCGGCTCCATCACTCTCGATTGGTCTGCATCGCAGTCTGCCAATTGTATAACGTGCCTTACATCCCGTGATGCTCTAGTGGGCGCAAGCTGCAAGAGCAACTGGTCAAACTCAGCAAGAGACCTACGTAGAAGCCGATGGCCAGTTACCCAGTTTCGCGCTTGGTCACACAGCTGTAGCGTGATTTCTGGCGTAGCCACCATTCGACACAGTGCCGAATACCAGTCATCAGTATTATTAGGAACCAAGAGTCCTCCACCGCTTTCGATTACACACTGCCGATAGCTGACGGTGTCGCTATACAGACCAGCAAGACCTGCGACAGCATAATCCAAATACTTCAGCTCCGATTTGGCCGCGTTAAAAAAGGTGTCGGCGAGCGGAGCCACGCCAAAACTCATCGTTTGGCAGATCGCGCGCAACCACGGTACGAAGTCTGGATAATTAGTGCGGTTACCGGGCACGCTAATAGCCTCATACCAATCGCCCGGCGGAGTTTCCCCTCCGATAACAAAGAAGCGGACGTTCGAGTGTTGCTCCATCAGGCGGAGCATAGGTGTGCGAATGATTTCGAGATCCTCGCGATGCGTCGCTGTCCCCATGTATAGGATCCGGACTTCATCGCCACTTTTTGGTGCCAACTGCTCCGGGACATCTGATACCTCTTCCAGAGGGGAAAGCCAAAGACGTTCGCTGATGTAGTTGGGCAGGTGAACGACCTTGTTAGTGACGGGCGCAAGCCTCTCCGCAAGGGTGGTCGTTGATACAGTGACGCACGTAGCCGCTTTGGCTAGGGTCAAGATCCCGCTCCTTGCAAAGGCGTAACGACCGTCGGGGTCCTTCTCCTCCGGAACGGCTAGCAGGTCATCGTCCAGGTCCATCACAATGGGGATCTTGGCAGTGCGGCATGCTGATACGACAGGCTCAACAAGCCAGGGCGCAATGGCATTCCTCTGGATCAATAGCAGGTCAATGTCGTTTAGCCTCTGCAGATCTACGCACTCCGCAGGCTTCATTCTGACAAAGCTCAGTTCTCGATCTAGTCTATTAGCTGTTCGTTCCCAAATTCTAATGTGAGTGGAAGCGGGAGCTTTGAGGGGGTTTCTTGGATCCGAAATGCTTACAACTCCGACAACGGGCCGCTCATGTTGGCTGCCGAACGCGCGCCGCCGACAAAGAACGGAGTGGTAGAGCTGGTCGTATTTTTGGGACATGGCATCCGTCGTATTGGCGCTGCCTTCTCCGCGCTGCCACGCCCTGACTTCAGTCACCCGAGCTTCATATTGGTTATCATCAAGCGCCAAGGAGCAAAGATGAGAGTATAGCTGCTCGATGTTGTCGTGGGGCAGGAGCCAGCCACCGCCACTCTTCCGAATACGCTCTGCGACGGCGCCAAAGTCAAAGGCGAGCACAGGTAGGCCGCAAGCCCACAATTCGGTCAACGTGTGGCAGTAAGTTTCCGGCCAAATCGAAAACACCGCTCCGAAATGAGGTCCGATACGAGCCGCACGCTCCTGAAATTCGGCCCTTTTGTAGCGCCCGTGTCTAATTATATTATGGCCCTGAATCGATGGGTCTGCATCTCCGAGAATGTGGAATTCAAACAAGCCAGCGCGATCATATGCGGCTAGCTGCATTATCACGTCAGCACCCTTGGCTGTATCGATGTTGCCTGGAACCAGAATTCGAACGGAGCCATCCTTCCTTGGTGTGGTCGCGAGGGTCTGCATACGCTCGAAAGAGCGTCCGTGAGGAATCACTCGAAAATCTTTTTCCCTCAGTTGAGGGTACACATCCGCAATGATGGAGCGGCTGCCAGAGGAAGTTGTGACGTACGCGTCGCAATGCGATAGCATACCCTTCATCATTTCCCTCCATTGGAAAATAAACTTGTGCTTCAACGTCGGCTTCGGGCCGTTCCATAGCTGAGACTTGCATTCGCCGTCACTCGGCGTGCATTGACCTCCGCAGTAATTGTTGACATCGTCAAGAAGCTTCACAGTCGGGCATATAGTGTAAAAGTCGTGAAACGAAAATATCACTGGGATCTCGAGCCGTTTACAGATTTCAGGCATGCTAAGGCTATGCCAAGCGATATGCCGAATGTGAACTAGTTCGAAAGAGTATTCAATCAGCCACTGGGTTAATACCTGGTCGTACTGCGTGCTCCGATGGGTTCCCATGCTGAGTGGTACGGCAAGGTGTGACTTGGCTACGAGCCTTTCGCGTCCGTCAGTCATTTCGTAGAGTTCAAGTGCGGAAGCGTCGCACCGGAGCAGCCAAGTGTCATAGCGGTCCGACAAACCCAACATGAGATCAGCGTTGGTCTGAGGTGTCCCGCCCGTTCTCGTTGAGAGCACAAAGAGAATGCGAGGAAAACCACGGGTCGCCGCGATTTCGCTGCTATGGGCATGAATGCGGCGGACCCGATGGCGTACCAAGTTCATTGGCACTCCGCTGCTAAGGACCCCGGTAAGCGTCCTGTACTCCGGATATCTCTGAGCAAGAACTAGGCGGCCCTGCTCATACAGTTCACTCTTCTCGGCGCCAAAGCTTGCAGACCGCTTATGGTATACAATTGTCCGATCATCGACGACATGATGGTATCCGGCTCTTAAAGCCCTTATGCAGAAGTCATTCTCCTCTCCATAGCCACGCGGAAATGCTTCTTCATCGAGTCCGCCTACGACGTCCAGGCAATCTCGTCGAATATAAAGGCAAAAGCCATTTCCAGTCGGCACTTCGGGGCGAATAGTGGCGGCAGTCTGAGTAATGAGCCTAGCATATTGGTCACGATGCAGCCATTGGGGAACTGCATTTCCCTGTCCAAACTCCGGGACAGAAAAGGCGCCGGCATTATCTGAAAGCGGAGTGACTGTAGCAATTCGGTGCCTGGAATAGGCGGCCTGCTTTAGGTTCTCCAACCATCGAGGAGTTACAATCGTGTCGGAATTCAGCAAAACTACATCCGCCGAACCCGCTGCAGCGATACCGCGATTGACTGTTCGGGTAAACCCCAAGTTCGTTTCGTTGCACATGATAGTGATATTCTTGAACGCAGAGAATGCGCTCAGGACATCTTGTATTCTGGGATCTGGACTTGCATCATCAATGACGATAAGGCGCGCAAGACCAGAAGTGTACCTCGCAACAGAATTGAGGCACGCTGTCACTTCGTCTGCGGCGTTGTAGACCGGCACGATAATCGCGACCTCGCTAGCCGCAATCTCTGCGGATATAGCGGTACTTATCGGGAAGCAATGCGGAAGGTCGGATAGATTTTTAGGGCCACCATTCAGGCTGATACCCGTTATCTTGTCGACGACCTGGATTACCGCATCGCTCTCGCAAGCCGGGCTGATCGGAATATATGCTTCGAACCCACCGCAACTTGCAGATATTTTATGCCGCCGCAAATCGCCTCGCGGCTGGTCGGCCCTGATGGTAATAAGAGGGACACCATCCGCCTGCACTTCGAGTTGGACGGGATGGTCTGGATTGTACGTATCAACAGCCCAGCCTTTTAGGGCGCCTCCCGAAAGGCCCTCTATTTTTCCGCGCACGGATCTTTTCACGGACGCAGCAAGGGATGCAACAATATGGTCGCCATGTCGCAATTCAAAACAATGCTCCGCGCCGTCAAAAAGCGTTATGACTTTTTGCTGAGATTGGATCGTAGAAACGATCTCGCTCATCGGAATTATGAAGCCACTGCAGAGGGCCTCAGTTACCTTGAACCATTCTGCAATGTCTGGCCTGTCGATTGAAGCTATAGGCACGCCGATAAAGGAGCCGTCGACAAAGAGCTGAACGACTGTATCGGTATCCCTGTTTGGCGGGCAAAAAATCCATCCGGCCACGCCCTGCGGAAGAACAGCCTCGATTTTACCCCATGCTTTCAGCGGCCGAACTTGGGTCGATGGGGCTATGCTCAAACAGCGCATGCCGTTGCCGATAGTAATGTCTTCTGCTGAGACGCCGTCAAGCTCGTGAGGAACCCAAACGGCAAAAGTGCAGGGCGCATCCGAAATTCCCGCCTGTAGCAAGTCCTCTCTGGAATGGAAGGATGTTATCGCGAGAGCCTCTGTCCCGCGCAGGAAGACATACGTGTTCCTGGGAGGCTCTCCAGTTGCCGTATCCAAAATCCATCCACTAATAAAAATAATGCTATTCCCAATTTCTATGACATCGACGTGCCCTTCGAAGGCTGGCGGTGCAATAAATTCCGGGCCGTCAAGCTCAAGAGTAGATTCATTAGCTTCCAACAGCTGGTGATCTGCAAGAAGCCGGGTTGGCAGATGAAATTTGCGTTCGGAATGGGGCCACACCGGCTTAGCTGCGTCACCAGCGGTCAGATGCTCGATTTTGCCGGCTTTCGGGTGTGACCCGGAGTTATTGTTAATCGGTGCTGACATTTGAATTCAACCTTGATCGAATTAGGGTCGCTGGACCGTCATGTTGTTGTCGATCACGCGACTTCCTCAGCGTGATGATAAGCGTTCTGGAGGCACTACATCGCTCAGTCCGGCGCATCCACGCCGCCGCATGGCGGATGTGAGCCTCCTGATCCGGGTAAGCCGGCGTCCATCCCAGTTCCTGCCGTGCGTGCGTTGCGTCGACGAGCAGGGTCGCTGGATTTCCGGACGGCGGTCCGTAAGCCTGACGCTGATCGGCCGACTGGTGACCCACCCGACGGTGTTGATCACCTCGTGCACTGAAAAGCCTCGGCCGGTGCCCAGGTTTGCGGTCAGGCTCTTACCGCCGCACAGGCGGGGCAGCGTCAACGCGTGGGCCTCGGTCGCCTCGACGACGTGCACGTAGTCGCGGATAGAGATCCTGTCGAGCGTATCATAGTGCACTGACACAGACATAGGATTCACAAGGGGCGGACGACGTGCGATTCTGTCGGCATGGCCCAGACCGTCAATGTCATCGTTAG
>NZ_LGQU01000165.1:0-7678 GCF_003115935.1 Azospirillum sp. TSH20 | reverse complement strand
GCTCTCGCACAAAGCTATGCTTTGTGCTGACGCGGCAGGCGGACCGTAGGTCCGCTGAGAGCGGGGGAGGTTAGGTGGGGGTCTAACGCTGCCGAGAAAAGAAACTCACCCCCCCGTCACGCTCATATGCCGCCCGACGGCCGGACCCTGGTGGCGGCGGTCGATGATGAAGTCGTGGCCCTTGGGCTTGCGGGTGATCGCCTCGCGCACCGCGTCGATCAGCGGGCCGTCCTCGTCGCTGACGCGCAGCGGCGTGCGCAGGTCGGCGGCGTCCTCCTGGCCCAGGCACATGTAGAGCGTGCCGGTGCAGGTCAGCCGCACGCGGTTGCAGCTCTCGCAGAAGTTATGCGTCAGCGGCGTGATGAAGCCCACGCGCTGGCCGGTCTCCTCCACCCGGACATAGCGGGCCGGGCCGCCGGTGCGGTGGTCGCTCTCGGTCAGGGTCCAGCGCTTTTGCAGCTCGGCCTTCAGCATGGTCAGCGGCCAATACTGGTCCAGCCGAGCGCCCTCGCCGATGTCGCCCATCGGCATCACCTCGATGAAGGTCAGGTCGAAGCCCTGTTCGCCGCACCACGCCACCATGCGGTGGATTTCGTCGTCGTTGACGCCCTTCAGCGCCACAGTGTTGATCTTGATCTTCAGCCCGGCGTCCTTGGCCGCCTGGATGCCGCCCAGGATCTTGTCCAGCTTGCCCCAGCGGGTGATCGCCTGGAACTTGTGCGGATCGAGCGTGTCCAGCGACACGTTGATCCGCCGCACGCCTGCCTCATACAGGCCGGCGGCATGCTTGAACAGCATGGTGCCGTTGGTGGTCAGCGTCAGTTCGTCCAGGTCGCCCGATTCGATGTGGCGTCCCAGCGAGCGGATCAGCCGCATCACGTCACGCCGGACCAGCGGCTCGCCGCCGGTCAGCCGCAGCTTGCGCGTGCCCAGCTTGACGAAGGCGGTGCACAGCCGGTCCAGTTCCTCCAGCGTCAGCACCTCCGCCTTCGGCAGGAAGCTCATGTCCTCCGCCATGCAGTAGACGCAGCGAAGGTCGCAACGGTCGGTCACCGAGACACGCAGGTACTCCACCTTGCGGCCGAACGGGTCGACGAGCGGGGCGAGGCTGGCTGGCGACGGGGCTTCGGACACGGGATCGATCATCGCTGGACTCCAGGGGCGGCCGCTGGCGGGCCGCCACAGTATATGTTCGCCACACGCACGATGTGCAACGATCGCGCAAGCCTATTCCACATCACGGTATGCCGACTTTGATGACGATCAAGAGGGACCTCCGTCAGATCAGCTTTTGCCGTGCCTCCGCCAGCCGGGCTTCCCGTTCGGCTTCCTCGCGTTCGCGCAGGTCGTCGTCGGTGGTGCGCGGCACCGGCGGGCGACCCATGGCGAAGGGTTCGTTCCCACGCTCGAACTGGTCGCGCACGCGGCAATCCTCGCACATGCGGATGCGGTTGGCGGCCTCCGGCGTCGCGAACATCCAGTGCTTGCCCGCCAGCGTCGTCACGATCTTCTCGATCGAGGATTTGGTGGCGAAGGGCTTGCCGCAGGAGACGCAGCAGAAGGGCTCCTCCTCCTTCACCACCGTCGCACCGCGGGCCTGATCGCGGAAGTCGATCTCCGGCACCAGCGAGATGACCTTCTCCGGGCAGGTGGTCTTGCACAGGCCGCACTGCACGCAGGCATCCTGGGCGAAGGACAGCATCGGCTTGTCGGCATTGTCGAGCAGCGCCCCGGTCGGGCAGGCGCCGACGCAGGACAGGCAGAGCGTGCAGCCCGCCACATCCACCGACACCCGGCCGAAGGGCGCGCCCGGCGGCAGCGGCAGAACCTCTACCGGTGCAGGGGCGACCTTGTGCAGGTGGCGCAGCGCCAGCATGGTCACCGTGCGCTTCGGCCCCATCGGCAGGAACATCCCCGCTTCGACGGTATCCGTCGGCAGGCTCCAAAGCTCGTCCGCAACCATGTCAGGATCGGCGGCGTCGATCACCGCCACCCGGCCGGAGCCGTAGCCGAGCCCGCTGAAGGCGGCCTCGGCCAGCCCGATCTGGTTGGCGAGGCCGGCGGTCTCCCCCTCGTTCTCCGGGCCGGTCAACACGCGGACATGGGTGCAGCCATAAGCCAAAGCCAGCGCGAACAGGTCGAAGCCGACCTGCGTCACCTCGTTCAGCGCGAAGGGCAGCACGCGGGCCGGCAGGCCGCGGCCATGCCGAGCCATCATGCCGACCAGGGCATCGCCGTGGCGGGGATCGTGGATCAGCAGGGCGGGGGCGGTGCCGCCGGCTTTCCGGTAGGTGCCCAGCAGCGTGCGCAGCCGTTCATAGACGGTGGCGGCCGGCGGCAGGGCATAGGTCGCGGCGCCGGTCGGGCAGACCGCGGCGCAGGATCCGCAGCCGGCGCAGACATGCGGGTCGATGGCGACATGGTCGCCGTTCGGCGTGATCGCCCCGGTCGGGCAGACGTCAAGGCAGCGGGTGCAGCCGGTCTTGCGGCTGCGCGAATGGGCGCAGAGATCGGCCTTGAAATCGACGAAGCGCGGCTTCTCGAACTCGCCGACCAGATCGGCCATCTCCAGCAGCGCCTTGGCCACCTGGGTCGGGCTGTTGGGGTCAGGGCGCAGATAGCCGTCGCGGCGCTTGTGGTCGGGGAACAGCGGCGTGCCGCCGGTCAGGTCGAGGATCAGGTCGCAGCGGGCCGAGGCCCCCTGCCGTGCCGGCTCGAACCCCAGCGCCCCGCGCGAGGAGGGCAGGGCGGGAGCGTAATCATCCACCACGATCTCGAAGGCGCCGACCCAGCCGCGGGCGGCGCGGATGCGGCCACGGAAGATCGCCACGTCCATCACCAGCGGCGGCGCGATGTCCTTCGCGCTGGTCAGCAGGACGGTGACGTCCAGCCGCTTGGCCAGTTCCCGCCCGGCTTCGATGGCGCGTTCGTCATTGCCATAGACCAGACAGGTGCCCTGAGAGGTCAGGGTCAGGGCACCGGTCGGGGGGATCGGCAGGGCCGCCTCGGCCAGCAAGGCGGCGATCTTCGGCAGCGCCAGTTCGCCCTCGTCCGACCAGCCGGCGCGTTCGCGGATGTTGGTGAAGGTCAGGGACGTGTCGGGCGCCACCTCCGCCGCGATCTCACTGAAAAGCGGCGCTTCCTGCGTGCAGGCGACCAGCAGCGGCTGCCCGTTGGCGACCGCCGCCTCGAATCGGTCGAGCTGCGCCCGGCACAGCTGGGTATGCACGGTGACGGCGCTGCCGTCGCCGCACGCCTTGCCGAGCGCCGCCCCGTCCAGCGCGATGCTGTGCGCACAATCGCAGACGAGCACCGTCCGATCGCCGATCTTCATCGTCCCCAAAACTCCTGTCGCTTGGGGCTGACGCCCCTGGCCTGAGGACACTCATATGGGGGAATGCGGCGTAATGGGAACGGGAATCTTGTTGGGGTTGGTCCGTATAGACGCTGACTGGACAGTTCCTTACGCCCCCGGCTCGTTGGCGTTGGGGAAGAACAGCTGTTCGCCGTTGATGGTGTAGTCGGCGATGGCCTTCTGGCCCTCGGCGGAGACCAGCCAGTCGACGAAGGCCTGACCGTCGGCCGCCTTGACGTGGGGGAACTTGGCCGGGTTGACCAGCATCACGCCATACTGGTTGAACAGCCGCTTGTCACCCTCAACCAGCACCGTAAGCGGACCGCGGTTCTTGAAGTTCAGCCAGGTGCCGCGGTCGGTCAGGGTATAGCCGTTCATCGCGGCGGCGGTGTTCAGCGTCGGACCCATGCCCTGGCCGATGGAGCGGTACCAGTCCCCCTTGGCATCCGCCTTGGCCGGGTCGAGCTTGGCCGTCTTCCACAGGGCCAGTTCGGCCTTGTTGGTGCCGCTGTCGTCGCCGCGCGACACGAAGGGGGCCTTGGCCTCGGCGATCTTCGACAGAGCGGCGGCGACGTCCTTGCCGCCCTTGACGCCGGCCGGGTCGCCGGCCGGGCCGACGACGACGAAATCGTTGTACATCACCGGCTTGCGCTCGGTGGAGAAGCCTTCGGCGACGAACTTGTCCTCCGACGGCTTGTGGTGGACGAACAGCACGTCGGCGTCGCCGCGCTTGGCGAGGTCGATGGCCTGGCCGGTGCCCTTGGCGACGACCCGCACCTCGATCCCGGTCTTGGCGGTGAATTTCGGCAGGATGGAGCCGAACAGGCCCGAATCCTCGGTCGAGGTGGTGGAGGCCACCGTGATGAAGCGGTCGGCGGCCAGCGCGGCCGACGGGGCGGCGAGCTGGACCAGACCGGCCAGCGCTGCGGCGGCGGCACAGCGCAGCACGAATGAACGGCGCAGCATCACTCAACTCCTCCCATTGGCGTTATTGCTTTTCTGGCATAGCGCATCGCGACGCCATTGCAAAGGTCTGGGCAGCTTTTTCCATTTTGGTGTCATGCACCCCGGATCAGGCACCCGGATCAGGCCGGCCTGTCTCCCGCCTCCTTCAGCAGCGACGCGGCGAGATTGACCGCCAGCGACAGGGTCATCAGCACCATGCCCAGCCCCAGCGCCATCGGCAGGTCGCCCTTGCTGGTCTCCAGCGCGATGGCGGTGGTCATGACGCGGGTGACATGTTCGATGTTGCCGCCGACGATCATCACCGCCCCCACCTCGGCCGACGCACGCCCGAATCCGGCCAGCACGGTGGTGACGAGGCTCCAGCGCGCTTCCGACAGCAGGGTGGCCAGCCGGCGGATCGGCCCGGCGCCGGTAACGCGCAGCAGGTCGTCATACTCGACCAGCAGATCCTCCACCGTCTGGCGGGCGAGCGAGGCGACGATCGGCACGATCATCACCGTCTGGGCGACGATCATCGCCGCCGGCGTGAACAGCAGCCCCAGCACCCCGAACGGGCCGGAGCGCGACAGCAGCAGATAGACCACCAATCCGACCACCACCGGCGGCAGCCCCATCATCGTGTTCAAGGTGATGGCGACGGCGCGCCGGCCGGGAAAGCGCAACGCCGCGACGGCGGCGCCCAGCGGCAGGCCGATCAGCGTGGCGATGGCGACGGCGGACAGGCTGACCCGCAGCGACAGGCCGATGATCCGCATCAGCCCGTCATCCATCGACACGATCATGGAAAAAGCGACGGCGAGGGCTTGGGAAAAATCCTGCATTCAGTCCAAATCACTTTTCGAATCATTCCGGCGGGGGCTTGTCCGATGGACGCCGCTCGCCCACACTCGCGCGCATGAGCCCGACCATGAGCCTGAAGACCTTCACCATAGCGCCGGATCCGGCGAACCCCAAGCTGACCGAGCGCGTCCGCGGTCTCGACCAGGACGGCCGCGAGATCGAGACCTCGGTCACGGTCGAACGGCCGCTGACCCTGTACCTGAACGGGCAGGAGATCGTCACCATGATGACGATCGGCGACTATCCGGACTGTCTGGCCGTCGGCTATCTGCTGAACCAGAACATGCTGCGGCGCGACGACCGCATCACCGGCATCGACGTGGACGAGGAAACGGACACCGTCGTCGTCCGCACCGAGCGCGCGACCGATTATGAGTCCAAGCTGAAGAAGAAGACGCTGACCTCCGGCTGCGCCCAGGGCACCGCCTTCGGCGACGTGATGGAGACCTTCGAGTCCGTCAGTCTTCCCGCCGACGTCCGGCTCCACACCTCGTGGATCTACGCGCTGTCCAAGCAGATCAACCTGCAGCCCAGCCTGTATCTGGAGGCCGGGGCCATCCACGGCAGCGTGCTGTGCCAGGGCGACCGGCCGCTGGTCTATATGGAGGATGTCGGCCGCCACAACGCGGTGGACAAGGTCGCCGGCTACATGCACCTGAACGGCATTTCCGCCGACGACAAGATTTTCTACACCACCGGCCGCCTGACATCCGAGATGGTCATCAAGACGGTGCAGATGGGCATTCCGATCCTGGTCTCGCGCTCCGGCTTCACCGCCTGGGGCGTGCATCTGGCGCGGCAGGCCAACCTGACGCTGGTCGGCCGGGCCAAGGGCAGGCGCTTCATCGCGCTGGCCGGCACCGACCGGCTGGTGTTCGACGCCGATGCCGCCGGGGCCGCGGACGAGGATGCCCGGCATGGACGCAAGGGAAGCCGCGATGACGACTGACTCCACTCATCCCGATATCGGCGGCGTCCTGCTGGCCGGCGGCCTGTCGCGCCGGATGGGCGGCGGCGACAAGTGCCTGCGCCCGCTGGGCGACCGCAGCATCCTGGAGCGCATCGTCGCCACCGTCCGGCCGCAGGTCGGGCCGCTGGTGCTGAACGCCAACGGCGATCCGGCGCGCTTCGCCCATCTCCACCTGCCGGTGGCGGCCGATGTGGTGGAGGGCTATGCCGGCCCGCTCGCCGGCGTGCTGACCGGCATGGAGTGGATGCGCGGCACGGCGCCCGGCGTCGCCTGGGTCGCCAGCTTCGCCACCGACGCCCCCTTCATCCCGCGCGACCTCGTTACCCGCATGGTGGCGGCGTTGGAGCATGAGGGCGCCGACCTTGCCTGCGCCCGCTCGGGCGGGCAGGAGCATCCGGTCTTCGGCCTGTGGCCGATCCGTCTGGCCGGGGACCTCCGCCGCGCCATGGTCGAGGAGGGTGTCCGCAAGGTCGATGCCTGGACCGCCCGCTACCGGCTGGCCGTCGCCGACTTCGCCGTCGATCCAGTCGATCCCTTCTTCAACACCAACCGGCCGGAGGATCTGGCCGAGGCGGAACGCCTGCTGGCATCGGGACATGTGTCATGACGGAACAGCCCGCCCCTCAATCTCTTGAGCGCATCGAGACCATGCCGCTGGGCATCGTGGTGGAGCGCCGCCGCGGCGTCACCGCCTGGGCCGACTGGAGCTGGCGCCCGGTGTCGGTCATCCCCGGCGCCGGACCGGTCGATCCGCCCGGCCGGCTGCTGATGGAGGGCGAGGGCTGGACCCACAGCCACGCCGCCACCCTGACGCTGGAGCTGTTCCGCACCGACACCGAAGGCTACCGCCTGAACCTGTCACAGGACCCGCCGCGCCTGTGGGTGGTGATGCGCCCCGGCACGGATGGCGAGGAACTGGTGCCCTTCACCGTCACCGCATCCGCCCATGAAGGGGAGGGCTATCAGGTTGGGGCCGACGTGGTGGAGACGGTGCCGATGCCGGCGGAGGTGATCGCGCTGGTCCGTGATTTCGTCGAGCAGCATCATGTCGACGTCCCCTTCCACAAGCGCGAGCGCAAGCGCTATTTCGAGAAGGAGGACCGTCGGCGGTGAGCGACGAAGCCTTCCTGTCGCGCTGGTCGCGCCTGAAACGCACGGCGGTCAAGCCGGAGCCGGCACCGGTCGAGGTGCCGCCGGTCGAAGAGACTGCGGAGCTTCCCGTCGCCGTCACCGAGGACATCCCGGTCGATTCCGCCCAGCCGGATGCTAAACCCGAAGACCCGTTGAAAGACCTCCCGCCGATCGAGGAACTGACCGGCGAGTCCGATTTCACCCCCTTCCTGCGCGCCGAGGTGCCGGAGGATCTGCACCGTCAGGCTCTGCGCAAGCTGTGGACCTCCGATCCGGTCTATGCCAACGACGACGGGTTGAAGGACTACGCCGACGATTACGCCAGCCTGTTCACCGGCAGCGTCCCGGTGAAGACCCTCTACCGCGTCGGCAAGGGTTTCCTCGACACGTTGGACGAGGTGGCGGAGCAAGGCGGG
>NZ_LGQU01000126.1:0-7810 GCF_003115935.1 Azospirillum sp. TSH20 | reverse complement strand
GGGGCGCTGCACCTTCAGCACGATGTCGGCATCGGCCAGCGCCGACGCCTCGTCGGCTGCAATCGCGGCCCCCGCCGCCTCATAGGCCACGTCGGTGATGCTGGAACCGAGACCGGCCCCGCTCTCAACGACGACATCCAATCCGAGAGTTTTGAATTTCTTGATGGTTTCGGGAGACGCGGCGACGCGGCGCTCGCCCGGGCGGCGCTCCCTGGGTATCGCGATCTTCATGTCGTTTGCTTTCGAAGGCCGGCCATGGCGGCGGGCAAAATCCACCCGCGTCCAGATCAGGGCGGGCTAGCGCCGAAGCGGCAAAGGCAGGGGAGCCGGCAACCGATTTGCGCCGGCCCCACCGGCACCGGTCACTGGTTGGCGACGACCGGGAAGTCCCAGCTTTCGGCGGCCGAGGCCGCGATGGGCAGTTCTCCAGCCGGCAGATTGTCCACCGGCAGTTCTTCAAGCTGGCGGCGGATCAGGTCGCGGACGCTGACGACGCCGACCAGGGTCGCGCCCTCCAGCACCGGGACATGGCGGATGCCGTGCTCGTCCATCAGGCTCAGCACATGGCGGACCGTATCCGACGGGCTGCAGCAATAGGGATCGCGCGTCATCAGCGCCGATACCGCCTGCTCCAGGATGCCGGGCCCGCGGTCGACCAGCGCGCGGACCACGTCGCGTTCGGAAATGACGCCGACCACCGTGTTGCCTTCGGTGCGGCAGACGTCCTTGACCACCAGCGCGCCGGTGTTCTCCGCCTTCATCAGGCGCAGCGCGGTGGCGACCGTCTCGTTGATGCGCACCATGCCGATGCGCGTGCCCTTCTTGCGGAGAATGTCCTCGACCTTCATGACGCTCCTCCCCCTGTTCGATGCGGCCGGCCCCATGGTCCCTTCGGGCTCGGCGCCGGCCGCGCCACCTGCTTTGCTTACTGGGCCGCGACCGCTTCCGGTGCGGCAGCGGGAGCCGCGGGCTGCGGCCGGCTGTAGCAGCCGGCGTTCTCGCCCCGCTGCTTCACCAGGGCGAGCACCACGTCGATGGTCGGCGTCGGCACGCCCACCATGCGGCCCATCTCCTGCACCACCGACAGCAGCGGATCGATCTCCATCGGACGGCCGCGCTCCAGGTCCTGCAGCATGGAGGTCTTGTGCGCCCCCACCGCAGCGGCACCGTTGATGCGGCGTTCGACGTCGACGCGGAAATGGACGCCCAGCTTGTCGCCGATGTCCTTGGCCTCCAGCATCATCGCCTTGGCGACTGCGCGGGTGTCCGGGTCGCCGCAGATGCCTTCCAGCGTGCCGTGGGTCAGCGCGCTGATCGGGTTGAAGCACAGGTTGCCCCACAGCTTCAGCCAGATCTCGTCGCGGATGCGGTCGAGCACGGGCGCGCGCAGGCCGCCGGCCTCCATCGCCTTGGACAGGGCGACGACGCGCTCCGACTTCGACCCGTCCGGCTCGCCCAGCGAGAACTTGTCGCCATAGACATGCTGGATGACCCCGGGCTCCACCACTTCGGTCGCAGGATAGACGACGCAGCCGATGGCGCGCTGCGGACCGAGACCGTTCCACTGGACCGCGCCCGGATCGACCGTCTCCAGGGTGCGGCCGTCGAAGGCGCCGCCGGTACCGTGGAAATACCAATAGGGAATGCCGTTGACCGCGGTGACGACGGCGGTGTCGTCACCCAGCAGCGGTTGCATCGCGGGCACGACACCGGGGACGGAGTGGGCCTTCAACGCGACGATGACATAGTCTTGCGGGCCGAGTTCGGCCGGGTTGTCGGTGCAACGGGGGTGGACGACGGTCTTCTCCTCCCCCATCAGCAAGGTGACGCCGTTCTCGCGCATCGCCGCCAGATGCGCACCGCGCGCCACCAGACTGACTTCGGCACCCGCCTGGTGCAGGCGCACGCCGAGATAGCCGCCAATGGCCCCGGATCCGTAGATGCAGATCTTCATGCCGGATTCCCCTCTCCCCCGATTTCACTTTTTGAATGCTGTGGGGCTGGACGACGCCAGCCTGCCCACACCGGCCGCATCCATCGGCAGACCGGTTGCTTTGCAGCGGCATCCAACAGTCTGTCGCGCAAACTGTGTTTGGAGTTTGGTATACCACATACCGTATGTCAATGCGGAATGTGGGGGTGGGGTTGAAGATTGCGGAATCGGGCGCTTCCCCGATCGAATCAGGCTCCCTTCGCAAAGAAGTAGAGGGTCAACGCCGTTCCGATGATGACCACCAGTGTTTTCAGCAGCTTCGGATCGACCCGCTTGGCCCCCATGGCGCCGGCATAGCCGCCGGCCATCGCCGCAATCGCCATCGCCAGCGTTTCCGGCCAGGACACCGCCCCGGCGACGATGAAGGTGCCGACCGCTGCGGCGTTCATCAGCATCGCCAGCAACAGCCGCAGCCCGTTCATGGCGTGGATGTCGCGCAGCCCGAACAGGGTCAGCGCCGCCAGCATCAGAAAGCCGATGCCGCCGCCGAAATAGCCGCCATAGATCGAGATCAGGAACTGCACCACCAGCACGCTGCGCCCGCCCAGCCGCAGCCTGGACACGATGCCGGGCGCATAGGCGCCGATGGCGAAGACGGCTGTCGCGAACAGCAGCAGCCACGGCACGAAGCGGGCGAACACCGCATTCGGCGTCAGCAGAAGAAGCAGCGCGCCGGCCAGCCCGCCGATGAGGCTGAGCGCCGCAAAGACCGGAACATTCACCTGCCCGCCCGCCGCGATCTCCCGCCGGTAGGCCCAGCTGCTGGCCGCCTGCCCCGGAAACAGCGCCACTGTGCTGGAGGCGTTGGCGGCCACCGGTGACACCCCGGCGAACAACAGGGCCGGAAAGGTGATGAACGCGCCGCCGCCGGCGACCGCATTCAGCGCGCCCGAGGAGAAAGCCGCCAGCATCAGAACGACGATAGCCAGCATAATCGATCCACCCCTTTCGATCGGTGTTGACGATGCAACTCGTATTCTGTATACAGAATATCAGCCTTTGAAGCGGGCTCTGCCGGGACGCATGGTTCGTGACCCTCACCCTCCGATGCGGTTCACGATTCTGCCTCCCAAAACGCGACAAACCGACACCGGGACCAATGCGGTGGTCCCGATGCCGGCTTGTCGTGTCGTTTGGCGGTGAACTGTACCGCCTTTATCTGGAGTCCCGGCCGGCCCCCCGGTCAGCGGGAACTCCCTTTCCCTTTCAGTCGGCGCCTTCGGTCGCCAGCTTGCCGCTGACCGGCTGGACGGTGTCCTCGGCGATCTGACGGGCACGCATCGGCTTCAGGACGAACAGGGCCATGAAGGCGGCGATGGCATTGACCGCGGCGGCGAAGAAGAACACCGTCTGCCAGGACCCGCTGGAGGCCACTATGATGTTGGCGAACGGAACGACCAGAGAGGCAGTGCCCTTGGCGGTGTAGAGCAGGCCGGCGTTGGTGGTGGCGAACTTGGACCCGAAGCTGTCGGCGCAGCAGGACGGGAACAGGCTGTAGATTTCACCCCAGGCGAAGAACACCAGGCCGGTCAGGATGACGAAGGCGACCGGGTTGTGGCCCCACTGGTTCAGCGCCAGGATGCCGACCGCTTCGATGGCGAAAGCGACGAACATCGTGTTCTCACGGCCGATGTGATCCGACACCCAGCCGAAGAAGGGACGGGTCACGCCGTTCAGCACGCGGTCGATGGTCAGCGCGAAGGTCAGCGCCGGCAGGGTCAGGCCCATGATGCTGACGGGGGCGCCGTCGAGGTGGAAGTCCTTGGCGATCGGGCCGAGCTGCGCGGTGGCCATCAGACCGCCGGCGGCGACCATGACGAACATCAGGTACATCACCCAGAAGACCGGCGACTTCAGCGTCTCCTGCGGGGTGTAGTTGCGGCGGCTCTGGTTGACGGTGGACTTGCCCTTCGGCAGCAGGGCCGGGTTGGCTTCCTTCAGGAACCAGGCCAGCGCGAAGACGATCAGGCCCTGGCCGAGACCGAACACCAGGAAGGTCTGCTGGAAGCCGGAGGTCTGGATCATGTTGGCGATCGGCACGACCGTCACGGCGGAACCGGCGCCGAAACCGGCAGCCGTCAGGCCGGCGGCCAGACCGCGGCGATCCGGGAACCACTTCAGCGCGTTGCCGACGCAGGTGCCGTACACGGCGCCGGCACCGACGCCGCCCACCGCCGCGCCGATATAGAGCAGCGCCAGAGAGTCGGCGAACGAGTTGATGACCCAGGCCAGCGCACACAGGATGCCGCCGACCACGACGACGATGCGGGGACCGAACTTATCGACGAACCAGCCTTCGATCGGCACCAGCCAGGTTTCGGTCACGACGAAAATGGTGAAGGCGACCTGAATGGCGGCACGGCCCCAATGGTACTTTTCATCGATGGGGTTGACGAACAGCGTCCAGCCATATTGCAGGTTCGCGATCATCGACATACAGATCACGCCGATGACCAACTGCATCCAGCGGCCGCCGAGCGGTGCTCCCTGCGCCTCCGAATTCGTATGCTGCATCTTCTATCTCCTCCTAGGAAGCGGTTCTCTGCCGGTTCGGGCGTCGCTTCTGTTTTGATGCTTAGGCTTTTACTTTTGGCGTCTTCTTAGATGCTTTAAGAGGTTTGACGCTGTTGTTCGCTTTTGCTTGGCAGCGCGGCGAGGATGCGGCCTCGGGGCGCTGCACTGCTTGGGTGACGGGTTTTCGCCTCCCGCCAGACCGGTGCAGTCCTGATCCGATCTGGAATTATCAATATGGTATACCAGATGCCGGACACCTGACAAGCGATTAGTGGGTTGGGCGAACTGTTTCCGCAGGCTGCATTCGCCCAAGTGCCGGGGGCGAGAGTCGCGTTTCGATTTTCCGGCACGCGGAAAGCGGGGCGGCGCAGCTTTTGGCCGGACAATCTATTGGCATATGGTATGCCAGCTCCGACGGCACAGTTCGGCCCGGCAACCGCCGGCCGGCATGGTCTCCGCCGCCGGCGCTGACGCCCTTCCCGGCAGAACCCATATAGATAAGGAGTCGACCGCCATGGACCAGCAGCAGAACATCGAGATCGTCGTGGCGCGTGACGATGCCGATATCGCCGCCAGCTATCCGATCATGAAGGAGCTGCGGACCCACATGACCGACCCCGAGGCCTACCGCGCGCAGATTCGCCGCCAGATGGACGACGGCTACAACCTCGCCCTTCTGCGGCTGGACGGCGAGATCGCCGGCTGCGGCGGCTTCCGCGTCCACGAGACGCTGTCGCGCGGTCGCTACATGTATGTGGAGGATCTGGTCACCAGCTCCGCCAAGCGGTCCTACGGGCTGGGCGACAAGCTGTTCGACTGGCTGGCGGGCGAGGCGCGGGAGCGCGGCTGCGCCCAGATGGAGATCATCTCCGGCATCCAGCGCGGCGAGGCCCACCGCTTCTATCACCGCAAGCGGATGACCATCAAAAGCTTCCAGCTGGTGTTGCCGCTCGCCTGAGCGGACCGCATGCCGGACTGGAGTCGAAACGAAAAAGACGGCCTGGAAGGGCCGTCTTTCTCACGATCTGTTTGGTGGGGAACCGCAGCTCAGAAGGCGCGGGGGAAGCTTGCCCAGGCCGGACCCGGCGGCAGCTCCTCTTCCGGCTCCTTGAGATCGGCTTCGGTCGGGTTGGCGAGGCGAAGCGGCGCGGAGGAGAAATCGCGCTGCGACTTGCCCGCGGCGGCGATCTGCATCGACAGGATGTAGTGGACCGTGCCGCCGAAGACGGACAGCACAAGCGCCAGAACCAGCATTTCCAACATGTTCATCGCTCCAGTGTCTCGGTGGGGTGCTTTTTTTGTTTGGTCGGCTTCGGCGTGACCATTCTGTTATGACGCGTCGCAGCAATTGGTTCAAGTTGTTTGGTATACAAGGTACACGATGCCGGACATGCGCATGCCGCATACCTCCATCAATTTGCACGCATATCAAACATACCGCATGTCGAACATTTCGCCTCTTATGCTTTGGCATTACGGCTCCAACAGAGCGATTTCGATTGCGCTGCACCATCGCATAGGCCGACGTCGAAATTGTTTGCGTGGCGTACTGTATCTGGCATACCATATTCACAGCACGACGCCCGGCCGGGCGCCTTGCCGCCCCGAGGGGAGCCGCCCGACAGACGGTCTTCCTGCCAGCCGCCAGCCGATCAGGAGTCACGCCATGAAGGTCGAACATATCCTGCGCACCAAGGAATCCCGCGTCGTCGCCGTGCGGACCAGCGCAACAGTCGCCGAGGCCGTCAAGCTGATGAAGGCGGAGAACATCAGCGCCCTGGTCGTCAAGGATGTCTGCCGCACCGAAGGCAACACGCTGGCCGGCGTGCTTTCGGAACGCGACGTCGTCCACGCCCTGCTGGAGCGCGGCGGTTCGCTGCTGTCCATGCCGGTGTCGCAGCTGATGACGCGCCAACCGGTGACCTGCACCCCGTCGGACAGCGTCCATCAGGCGCTGCAGCTGATGGACAAGCACCATATCCGCCATCTTCCGGTGCTGGAGGACGGCCATCTGGTCGGCGTCGTCAGTGCGCGCGACTTCACCCGCCTGCATCTGCAGGAGCTTGAAGGCACCGTCGCCTCGGTCGCGGAGCCGCCGCCGGCCACCACCAGCTACGCCCACTGAACCATTCCCCGAACATGGCGCCGCCGGCACATCCTGTCCGGCGGCGCCTTTCCTATGGGAGAGGCCGCCTGTGACCACCCTGATCTTCACCCATCACGACTGCTTCGCGCATGACACCGGCCCCGGCCATCCGGAGGCGCCGGAACGGCTGGCCGTGGTGTGGCAAGTGCTGGACCGGCCGGAGTTCCGCGACCTGGAGCGCCGGTCCGCCCCCGAGGCCGATGTCGAGCAGCTGTCGCGCGTCCATGAACGCAGCTATGTCGATGCCGTGCTCGCCGCGGTCCCGGCCGACGGGTATCAGCGGCTGGACGGCGACACGCTGCTGTCGCCGGGGTCGCGCGGCGCCATCCTGCGCGCCGCCGGATCGGTCTGCGCCGCGGTGGACGCGGTTCTGGCCGGCGAGGCGACCAACGCCTTCTGCGCGGTGCGCCCCTGCGGCCACCATGCCGAACCGGCCCGCGCCATGGGCTTCTGCGTCTTCAACAACATCGCCGTCGGGGCCGAGCATGCCCGCAAGGTGCACGGCCTGACCCGCGTCGCGGTGGTCGATTTCGACGTGCATCACGGCAACGGCACCCAGGCGATGTTCGCCGACGACCCTAACCTGTTCTTCGCCTCCACCCATCAGTCGCCGCTTTATCCCGGCACCGGCAATTCGTGGGAGCGCGGCGTCGACGGCAACATCCTGAACCTGCCGCTGGAGCCCTACAGCGGCTCCGTCGAGTTCCGCCAGGCAGTGGAGCGCGCCATTCTGCCGGCGCTGGAGGCGTTCCAGCCGGAATTGCTGCTGATCTCCGCCGGTTTCGACGCCCACAAGCGCGACCCGCTGGCCCAGCTCGGCTTCACCGCCGAGGATTTCGAATGGGTGACGCGCAAGCTGGTCGAGCTTGCCGACCGGGTGTGCGGTGGCCGGGTGGTGTCGGCGCTGGAAGGCGGCTATGACGCGACCGGGTTGGCGGAAGGCTGCGCGGCGCATTTAAAGGCGTTGATGCGGGGGTGAGTGGGGCGTCGGCTTCGAATGCCCCCACCCTAACCCTCCCCCGCTGGGCGGGGGAGGGGACAAGCGCTTGTTCTGAAAGGCGGCGGCAGTCCCTCCCCCGCCCAGCTCTCGCACAAAGCTCCGCTTTGTGCTGACGCGACAGGCGGACCGAAGGTCCGCTGAGAGCGGGGGAGGTTAG
>NZ_LGQU01000161.1:0-8058 GCF_003115935.1 Azospirillum sp. TSH20 | reverse complement strand
GCGGCCGACCACGGTGCCGTCCAGGGTGTTCAGCGCGGCGAACAGCGTGGTGGTGCCGTTGCGCTTGTAATCGTGCGTCATCGTCCCGTACTTGCCGGGCTTCAGCGGCAAACCCGGCTGAGTACGGTCGAGCGCCTGGATCTGGCTCTTCTCGTCGATGGACAGAACCACTGCGTGGCAGGGCGGGTCCATGTAGAGGCCGACGATGTCCTCGACCTTAGCGGCGAAAGCCGGATCGTTGGAGCGCTTGAAGGTGCGCAGCCGATGCGGCTGGAGCCGGTTGGCTTCCCAGATGCGCTGCACGGCGCGCAGGCTGATGCCGACGGCCTTGGCCACCGCCCGACCGGTCCAGTGTGTCACGGCGCCGGGTGGTTCCGAGCAGGTCAGCGCCAGCACCTTGGCCACGGTGGCGGTCGGCAGCGGTGCCCGGCCGGGCTTGCGCGTCTTGTCGCGCAGCAACGCATCCACGCCTTGTTCGGCGTAGCGCACCTGCCAACGCCAGACCGCCGGGCGGCTGACACCGGCCCGGCGCGCCACCTCCTGCACCGGCAACCGCTCGGCCGAGAGCACGATGATGTTCACCCGCTGGACATGCTTGTGCGGGCGGTTGCGGTCGCCGAGGAGCGCGGCCAAACGCGCGCGATCCTCTGCTCCAACGATGACGCTGACGGTCTGGGCCATGCCGACAGAATCGCACACCAGCAGGCCGCTGTGAATCCTATGTCTGCATCAGTGCACTAGGGTGTGAATCGGCTCGGAAGCGGTCCCCCTATCAGAAGCAATGTAGCCCTTTGTAAATGAATGAATTACACTCGCAAGTTGGGGCCCCGATCGGTGCCGATCGGGACCCCACCTCAGCAGAGCTTTCCTCAACCGCGTCAAGTGATTGTGGTGCGTTGGTTTGGGGTCTCGGTTAGCTGCTGGTTCACATGATTGGCTCTACACATCAGTATCGGGGATGGTGCTGGAAGTTCTGGAATCCGGATTTTCTCCTGATTAGCCCAGCAGCGACAAAGATCATGGAGAAGCTCCGGAGCGGAGGGAAAACGCCCCTTTGTACAGTTTGATCAGTTTTGAGAAAATGAACGTTTGGCCGCCTCTACAGAGTGTTTGAACAGACAGCAGCCCGCGCCGGCCGTCTCTGCATGCTCACCGAAGCCGACGCCCATCGTATTGGTTTCCCAGTGCGTCGCTTCACGAAGCGCCGAATTGCCTCCTATATTCATCTACTCGCCGGTGCCGCTGCACGAGGGAACGCAGAACAGGAAAGGTCCTTTCCGGGCGCGCAGCCTCTCCCTCCCATGACAGCACCAGGGTGGCCTCGGCCGTCCCCATTCTGCAACAGCGGCCGCCGCTCCGGCCGCTCGCTTTCACGACAGATATCTAACCCAGGGTGGCCGACGATGCGTCGTTGTTATCTGCCCGCTGGCCGCTTCCAAGTTCGACCAGAACATGCTGGTATTCGCCCGGTGGCAGTGCACGAGCATCCTCGGCCATGTGCCGTAAGGCAGCGAGGCCGGTCTCGGTAAACCGGGCCCGCAGCCAATGGCCGCCGTCATCCCGCAACTCCAGCAGCCCACGGTCCAGCATCCCCTGAATGACCGTTCCCGGCTTCGGCTCACCCTTGTTCGGCCCAGTGGCCCAACGTTTCACCAGGATGCCGCTCTCCAGCCTCGGTGCCTGCCCAAAGCGCACCATGAACTCGTTGCGGATCAGAGCCCGCTCCCGCGGCGTCAAGGTGGTGTCACTCACCAGCTCATCTCCCTCAGTCCTCTCCCCGCGATACGCGGAACCAATGCTCAGCATACTGCCGACACAATTCGGCCTCCACGCCATCTCCAATGCGTTCGGCATCGGCCGCGCGGGCAAGCCACTGAGACTGTTTCTGAAGCGCTGATCCGTTCACACGGGCGGGTGATGGTCGAACCCCGGTCGACATGGCCGTGGTGGGACGGGACTTGCTGAAATTCTGTCGCGGCACTGGTACGTGGGGCCTGGGGGGTGGCATGGGGCCTACCGACTTTCTTGGATAGAGTGGAGGGTCATCCTTTGACCTGACAGAGTTTACGCCGCGCAAGGCTACCGTGCGCGGAAATATTCCGACGCGGCGGTGATGCTAATGTCTGCCGACGCGCGGACGGACGCGGGGGGCGCGGCCGACCGGTCGGGCCGGTGGTCAGCAGTCTGGTCGGCACCGTCAGCGCCGGCGAGGTGGCCATACCGACCCTTTCGCGACAGCCTCCGATGTCCGCTTCTGACCCAAAGCGGACCTTTGACCAGGACTGCTTTGCGCCAGGAGCGAACGCCGCCGATTCGACCGTGATAGGGAGCCAAACGGGGACGCCATGATGAAGATTGCGGCGTGCGTAATGGAGCGGAAGAGCATGGGCTTGATCCGTTGTGAGCGTCTTGATCTGCCAGCCACCAGCAGTCTCTCACAATAAACCCGCCCTCTGAACGGCGTCAGGTCATGAGTATCCGGCTCGACGAGAGGACAAAGCGAGCCGATACGTTGGAAAGTCTCGGCACACAATGTTCTCAGGACTTTGTTGTATCACTCCCGCAGACGCGGACACCTCTTCATTCCGAGCGCGCTCAGCGAGTTAGAGAGGGCCATTCTGTGGGAATGAGCTTTTCACCTGATGCCTTTGTCCACCTCTGCTTTGTTGCCCTAACGTACCGAGGATCATCTGCAAAATAGGCATGCTCAAGAACGATGACCTGCATACCCTCCTGTCGCCCCACTTCAGAAAATAAGAAATCAAAATGCCGTTTCAAAGCCACAGTGTCTTCATCTCTGTCCTGCTCTTCCCCCAGTTCAACCTCATCGCTGTACTGCTCTGAGGGGAAGTATGGGCGGCTAACCTGATCAATAAGCACCACTCCTGGGACCGGAGCACTTATTTTTGCAATATAACGGTGCATGCCAAATGTCAAGGCAATGTGAATTGCCAAGTAATTTTGGTCAGAGCCAACGGCCTCAAAGCGAATAATTCGTCCACGACCGGATTTTTCAATAAATGACACATCCGGCTTTTTTGCCATAAACTGCATGGTTGCGCCAACTAGCGGAGCCTCGATTGGCAGCCTCTCAAGTATATTTGTAGCATTGTCCGATATCTCAGATTCGGCTTTCCTGAGTCTAATTTCTTTCATTTCAGGATTGCTCTCAAGGAGGAGCGAATCAATCTCGTCCCGAATCCTTTGAACATTCACTGAAGGGTCATCTGCCTCCCTGCGTAGATTTTCCAAGAAATAGGAGATTCGACCAACCACAAGTATAGCTCTTTGGCTCGCCTCTGCCAGTTGCTTCGTGCGCTCAGAAGCCTCTAGCAGCTGAGAGATATTGTAGTCCACCTCCCGAAGGCGCGCCGCTAGCTTTGCTAAATCATCTTCTATCAACCCAATTTGAGCATTGATTCGTGGCCGATATTGGTCCAAAAGAATCTGCTCGTTCTCAAGTTTTTTAGCCGCTTCTGTGATGGTCTTCATCGCCTCCGTTGGCTCTTTCGATGCCTGCAAGCAAACGGGGCACAGATCATCCATCACTTCCGACTTTAAGCTTTTTATGACCGAGACCTTACCTAACTGGCGACCGACCGTCCCAGAGAATCCCTCAGCATGCTGGCTTGTCTCAAGCGCAATCCGCCGCTGACGGCGAAGATCAGAAATCGCGCTCAAGATTTGTGCTTTAATCTGATACTGACCTGCCAGTTCACTGTCGTCAAATGCTGGTGAGCTTCCCGGCTTCCACTTTGACAACACCTCCAACTGGTTAACCAGTGTACCTAGCGATGCATCCTCTTTAGGTGGCGCAGCAATTCCAATCTGGACAGCTTCCAGAATTAGCGATCTGGCTTTCTGGCGAGTTGATTCCAATCCTGCATCTCGCTCTGCAAGCTTAGCTGCCTCAATGTCAAGTGCTTTCTTTAGCTGCCGTATTCTTCTCTCAATCGATATAGATTTCTCATCCGTAGCTCCCAAAAAATACGGCATCGACGCAATCAGGTCTTCCGCCCTATTTTTATTGTCGAGACCGTAGAAAAGAAGATTTTCGCTATCCACAACATTCTTCGATAGATACATATATGGCGTAATGTGCCTTACCGATACTCGCTCGTCGCGCTCTCGACCTTTAACTGCCTCTTGAGTGACATCCCCAATGCCAAACGCGCGCTGAATTTCCAGGCGTCCCGAGGATAGATTACACGCTCCTGATAGCGCGCTTACCGTGCTTGGAATGCTAATGTTCCTGCCGTAGGACACAAACATTCTGCCACTTGAAAGGTTGTCACCAGCGGGCATCATCCGCGCAGCGATCATGCTGTAATCGCCCTGAACCCACCTGACACCAACAGCGGAACTGTGCAATCTAACATAATCCGGTAAGTCACAGTCCTGCGACCCAAGGCAATAGTCAACCGCCCTGATGATTGCGGACTTACCGGTACCAGAAGCGCCAGTTATGATATTCACAGCGGAAGGGTCGAATGGAATATCTCTTCTTCGACCATCGTGGCTATAGAAGAATATATCAGAAATGTTCCACCGCATCACACGGACACCCCAAGAATGTTAAAGATCAGAGAGGGTGACTTTATCTCCCCCATCCAAGTGCCTAGCCTGTCAGATCGCTTCAGCGGCTCTCCGCCAACGATTGCAAGACGCGATCCTTGCTTTGGCCTGATGCCTTCTGACAAAACACTGAAGCGTCCATCGTGACCAATGGACATCATCTTCTGCTGAAGCGCGAAGCTCAAACCCGCTCTGGTGAAGCGATGCGTTTTATCTACATCGCAGCTTAGTTCAAGGCTCACGATTGGTGATCTGTGAATCCATGTAAATAACCCAGTTTTTTTATTGGTTCCGTCAAAACTATATGCATACTTCTCGGACAAGCAAAGCGGGAGAACGAAAAACATCACGGAAAAATCAGCCCCTTCCCCAGCTGCTTCAAGGTAAGAAGCGGAAAAGCCACGCAGAATCAATGCGCAATACGCGGGGTTTGTATTTGCCAGAATGTCTCTGCTCTGTATGGGGGCTGGCTCCGCATCATCCATTTCGGACTCTCCTATCATTTAATCTTCACCCGATAATGGCAGTGCCATCCAACACTCAAATCTTTCGCAAGCATTTGATAGCTGCCGCGCACAAGCGATGGTTCAGTGCACTTGCGCTCAAATGGCGGGACTTCATTCGGAGCATCAATCAAGGCCCAATCTAGAATACGCATACCCGCGGCAGCTTTTTCGCTATCTGTGCCGCTGCTGGAGCTTTTTCGCATCCTATTCCAGCGCATGCGCCATTCTTCTTGCAATTTTATATCAAATGTAACCAAATCATCTGAGATCGAAAAATCATTCCCGATCCATTGATCTCTTTGATTTCGAGCGCGCCATTCCTGGCAACAAGCCTCATCAATAAGCTCCTGATCCCCGCCGACTAATTCAATTTGACGCTGAATAATGTTATCCGTCGTGTGGGTGGGTGGAGGCATTTTGCTGAAAAACGAGACCGCAAGTTTTCCGCTAGCTATGCCTCTAATAATGTTTAGAGTTTTTTCCTGAACCTCCAGCTTCCCTATCGCGCGGGCGCGCTCCCGGGTAAGGGATAGAACCACTTGGCGGTCCCACCACTCGATTAACTCTTCTGCTGCCTGCTTCGAGGCCCGCTCAGGGATGTTCGGGAGGAGCCTAGCCACCTTTCCGCAGGCATCCTGTATTTGGAATGAACGCGGTTGGCAGACTACTCGGGAGATAAGGGTGGATTGCTGCTCTGGAGGCAATGCCGCAAAAGCTTCGCATCCAGGCCCCTTTTTCTGATATGAGAGTTCTCCGTCCTTTTTGCCTTTTTGTCTTTGCTCATTACGCTCTTTCGTGACTCTTTCCGCTTCGAAGCGCAGTGCTGAAGTAAGTGCGTCTCTACTAAATCCTTTACCGGCCCCGGAGCCGTCTGCAAGCAGAGCATTTAAAGGACTATCGTCGGCAAACGATGCAACCGAAGCAAGAACGAGCGTTGCGTCTAATAACTCTATCTGCCTCAACTGATCTAGCCACACCTTGATTGTTTTCCATACCTCGTCGCTGGCAACTGATATGCGTGCATTTCTATCGATACTGTGCTTAAGCTGATGGAGTACCTTCTCTGCTCCTGACTCAAGGTACACGTCATCAAGCGTTTCGATGCTTACGCTTACATCATCGCGCTCCGACTCCAGCAGGAGGATGAGCGCGTAGATTGCTTGGTAATAATAGCCCAACGCTGAGCCAGTAGCAGAGTGCTGGTTGGTTGCTGCACTGGTCATGCCCGAACTCGCATCCCATGGAGGCATCAGAGGTTCGACTACCCTAAGGGCATGACTTGGGTCGATCAATATCTTACTGCCTAATGGGAGTGTTCTAAAGTGAAGCGGCGCATATTATTGTATGCATCCTCTTGAGTGGCTGCCAGATCAAGACGCTCACAACGGTTCAAGCGCGTGCTCTTCCGCTCCATTACGCCCGCCGCAATCTTCATCATGGCGTCCTCGTCTGGCTCCCTATCACGGTCGAATCGGCGGCGTCCGCTCCTGGCGCTTTGCGGACGTTCGGAGGTGATCGAGGGGCGTCCTTTCACCTGACCGGCGTCGGTCGATGCCAACCAGCCTGATCCGCCGGGCTGCGCCAACTGGCGGGCTGATTGACCATGGTGACGCCGGCGGCGCCTCCCTTTCGCTACAGCACCCAGGCGATCGTGACCGCCATTGTCGCCCAGATCATACTGGACCGAAACACTGCCTCGCCTAGCGGCTCAGGAACTTCACCATCAGGAGTTCATTGATGTAGATGCCGTTGACCATCAGCGCCCTCGGCTCGGTCCCGTACGGCTGAAACCCCAAGCGCCGGTAGAGGTTGATGGCACGTTCGTTGGCGGCGGCGACGGAGAGGTGGATCTGCTCGACCCGTGTTCCGGCATGGTCGAGAACGGCGTCCATCACCGCTTCAGCAAGGCCGCTGCCTCGCCGGCATTCCCGGACATAGACGCCCCAGAGCATGCCTTTGTGCATCTGCTTAACCGTCCTAGGAATGGATAGGCCGGCCATCGCGTCGAGCTGGTTGTCGACAAACCCACCGGCGATGTAGCCGCCCGTGGTCCATGCCGCGAACGCATCGACGGAACGGGCACTCTCCTCGGCATGGCTCGATCCGAATGCCTCCGGATGCGACTCCAGGGCTTCAAGACGGAGCATCCGCAAGGCCTCGGCATCGTCTGGCACGAGTTGTCTCACCAAAGCCATCCGTCATGGTCCCTTTCGCGCCATCGGTTCTCAGCGGCTGATTTTACGCCGCGCCGTCGGCGCCGGACAGTGGGCACCAAGCGCAGGGCCTCGACATCGACGTGCTGGCGGCCGCGGTGGAGATCGAGGAGCCGGCCGGGCTGGTGCTGGCCAGCTGATCGCCGCCGGCATGCAAGCGAGGTGGCTATGCCGCCCCTTTCCCGACACCCTCAAGCGTCTGGTTCTGACCCGAAGCAGACCATCGCTCGCGACCGCGAAGCGCCAGAAACGGACCTTCAAAGGGGTTGATTGATGACCGACATCCAGTTTTGGCTCCTTTTCTGGGCACCCGTTCAGTGGCGTACCAGCATGTCCAGCGGCACCTGGAGCGCGCCGGCGATGCGTGCCATCGCGTCGAAGCTGCCCGGCTTTTTCCCGTTCTCAATCTCGGACAGGTAGGACGGAGCCACGCCTGCGGCGTCCGCCAGCCCGCGGGCGGTGAAACCGCGATGCTCGCGGAGCACCGTAACCGGATGCTCCCCTTCGAGGATGCGCTCCGCCACCTCGAACGGAAACGCCTCCGTCTCTCCCGCCGCCAGCCGTGCCTTTACGGCTTCGGCGTCGGCCAAGTCCTGGGCGTCCGTCACCAGATCGGCCAGGGCCTCGAAGTCGGCCCGGCTGAGGGTGACGCTGTCCGCCGTCTCGGCAATCGGCGTGATGGGCAGAGCGTTCATCGATAGACCTCCTTGCGGTTCCCGACCTTCAGCACCGTGACCAACAGCGCATCGCCGTCGATCTGGTAG
>NZ_LGQU01000163.1:0-8901 GCF_003115935.1 Azospirillum sp. TSH20 | reverse complement strand
AGCTCTCGCACAAAGCTATGCTTTGTGCTGACGCGGCAGGCGGACCATAGGTCCGCTGAGAGCGGGGGAGGTTAGGTGGGGGTCTAACTTACTCCATAAAGTCACTCCCCCGCCGGAATAAACTCCCCCTCCCGCCGGTTTACAGTTCCGTGACGAAGGCACGTCACTCAATCCTTGACCGACTGGGCGCGCCTCCTCCGGGGGGCGCGCCCATTTTCTGTCCGGAACTGCTGAATAAAATCACCGTCCGGCCTGTTGGTGCGACGGTCACCGTTCAAACCGTCAAGCCTTTGGTGTAGACATCCCGCCCATGCGCCTGATCCTCATCCTCGCCGCGATGATCGTCGCCGGCCTCGCGAATCTCGCCGTCTGGTCCCTGCCGAACCGCCCGGTGCCGCTCGACCCGCCGCCGGGAGGCAAGCTGCGCAGCGTGTCCTTCGCCCCCTTCCGCGACGGGCAAAGCCCGCTGACCGGCGTCCTGCCCACCACCGCCCAGATCGAGGAGGACATCGTCGCCCTCGCTCCGCAGGTGGCGGGCATCCGCACCTACACCTCGCTGGAAGGCTTGCAGGTGGTGCCGGAACTGGCGCGCAAGCATGGCATGCAGGTCACCATGGGGGCGTGGCTGTCCTCGCGGACCGACAAGAACGAGGCGGAGATCGCCTCGCTGATCGACCTCGCCAACCGCTATCCCGACGTCATCACCCGCGTCATCGTCGGCAACGAGGTGCTGCTGCGCCGCGAGCTGACGCCGGAGCAGGTCGCCGGCTACATCGACCGCGTCAAGGCGGCGGTGAAGCAGCCGGTGTCCTATGCCGACGTCTGGGAATGGTGGCTGAAATACCCGCAGATCGCGGACCATGTCGATTACCTGACCATCCATCTGCTGCCCTATTGGGAGGACGTGCCGGCCGGCGTGGAGGGCGCCACCGAGCGCATCCGCCAGAGCTACCGCACCATCGCCCACCGTTTCCCCGGCAAGCCGATCCTGGTCGGCGAGACCGGCTGGCCGACGCAAGGCCGCTCGCGCGGGGCCGCCGTGCCGGGGCTGGTCAACAAGGCGAAGTTCGTCAACGCCTTCGTCCGCATGGCCGAGCAGGAGGGCTTTGATTACAACGTGATTGAGGCCTTCGACCAGGAATGGAAGGCGAAGCTGGAGGGCACCGTCGGCGGCCATTGGGGCCTGTACAACGCCGACCGCACGCCGAAATTCTCGCTGGCCGGGCCGGTGGTCGGCAATGTCGCGTGGCCCTGGCTGTTCGCGGCGTCCAGCGGGCTGGCGCTGGTGCTGCTGGGCGGGCTGGCGGGGCTCCGCCGCCATCTGCCGGGCACCGGCTGGGTGGCTCTGATCCTGCTGGCGCAGGCGCTGTCGACCCTCTATGTCCGTGCCGCCTTCGTGGCGGAGCATGGCAAGCATTACTGGCAGGACACCACGCTGGCCGTGGTCATGCTGGCGCTGACCGCCGCGCTGGCGCTGGCGGTGCTGCTGACCGCCCACCGCACGTTGGCGACCGGCGGTCTGGCGCGCGAACCGCTGGTCGGCCTGCGCCACGCCCGCCCGGCCCTGACCCGCACCGAGCGGGTGGGGCGGTGGAGCGCCATCGCGCTGGGCGTCGCCGCGCTGGTCTGGTCGCTGCTGATCGTCTTCGACGGCCGCTATCGCGACTTCCCCAACCCGTATCTGCTGATCCCCGCGGTGGCGCTGCCGGCGCTGGGGCTGATCCGCGCCGCCCGCCGCCCGGTCGGGACGGAGACGCGCAGCGCGCTGGGCATCGCCAGCCTGTTCCGTCCGGCGGTGCCTGCTGCGGATGGCGAACCGCGCGGCCTGTGCGGCGCCGTCCGCCGCCTGCCGGTCGAGTCGGCCCTGGGCTTCGGGCTGCTGCTGGGGGCGGTGCTGACGGTGCTGGCGGAGGGCTTCGTGCCGCTCGAATCGCTGATCTACGGCCAGCTCCCCTTCATGGATGCGCTGCACGAGGTCGATTGGACGCGGCCGAACTGGGAAGCGCTGGGCTGGGCCGCCCTGCAGATCCTGCTGGCGCTGCCCTTCCTGGCCGGTGTGTGGAGCGCCCGGCGTCCGCTACGGCGGATTTGACGCCAGCCGGCCGCCAGCTGGCCATTGCGCCGGCCGCCGCGCTGTGGATTGATGGACGGGTTCCTGGCCTTCCGGAGACCCGTCCGATGTCCCCCGATCTGTGGCTCGCCTTTGCCGCCGCCTCCGCCATCATGCTGATGATCCCCGGACCGACGGTGCTGATCGTCGTGTCCTATGCGCTGGGCCATGGGCGGCAATCGGCTATGGCGACGGTGGCGGGGGTGGCGCTGGGCGACTTCACGGCGATGACCGCCTCCATGCTGGGGCTGGGGGTGCTGCTGTCGACCTCGGCGGCGCTGTTCACCGTGCTGAAATGGGTCGGTGCCGCCTATCTGGTCTATCTCGGCATCAAGCTGTGGCGGGCGCCGGTCAAGGGCGTGGAGACGGTGGCCGACGAATCGGCTGTACGGCCCTGGCGCATGATGCTGCACACCTATGCCGTCACCGCGCTGAATCCTAAGAGCATCGTCTTCTTTGTCGCCTTCCTGCCGCAGTTCCTCGACACCGGCCGGCCGCTGGCCGGGCAGATGGTGGTGATGGAGGCGACCTTCCTGGTGCTGGCGACGCTGAACGCCGCCGGCTATGCCCTGTTGGCTTCGGCGGCGCGGCGCGCGGTGCGGCGGCCGTCGGTGCAGCGGGCGGTCAACCGGGTCGGCGGGTCGCTGCTGATGGGAGCCGGGCTGCTGACCGTTGCCTGGAAGCGGACGGCCTGACGCCGACGCCGGTTTGTTGACAGATCGTGATGGCTTCATCGAAAATTGCCGGCGCATCGGGGGATGCACGCGCCGGTAAATTTTCGGGATGCCGGCCGGGCGAATCGAACCGCGGGGGCGGTGATGGCCGACGGCTGCGACAGGGGCGGGAACGGCGACGGCGCGGATGATCGCCGGCGGGAACCCGCAAGCGATGTGCTGGAATTCGCCGCCGAGACCGAGGACGCCGCCGATCGTGATGGAGACGGCTGGCGGCGCAATCCGCCCTGGCTGATCCTGATCGTCGACGACGACCACGAGGTCCATGCCATCACCCGCGTCGTGCTGGGCGAGATGAGCTTCGAGGAGCGGCCGGTCTGTTTCCTGTCGGCCTACACCGCGCGGCAGGCGCGGTCGCTGCTGGTCGAGCATCCGGGCATCGCCGCCATCCTGCTGGACGTGGTGATGGAGACCGATGACGCCGGGCTGAAGCTGGTCCGCCACATCCGCGAGGAGATGGGAAACCGGCAGGTCCGCATCATCCTGCGCACCGGCCAGCCGGGGCAGGCGCCGGAACGGCAGGTGATCGCCGCCTACGACATCAACGACTACAAGGCGAAGAGCGAGCTGACGGCGCAGAAGCTCTACACCGCCGCCGTCGCAGCATTGCGCTCCTACCAGCACATCGCCACCATCGAGCGCGGCCGGCAGGGGCTGGAGCGGGTGATGGAGGCGGCCGACCATCTGGCCGGGCTGCGCTCGCGCTCGCAATTCCTCGCCGGGCTGGTCGGGCGGGCGGCGGCGCTGCTGACCGGCGTACAATCCGCCTTGCTGTGCGGACCGGGGGAGGGCGGCGGGCCGACGATCGTGGCGGAGGCCGGGCTGCCGGCCGACCTGCCGACGGAGGTTGTGGCCGACATCGTGGCGGCGCTGGGCGACGGTCAAGCGCGCTGGGGGAGCCGGCATGGGGTGACGGTTCTGCGCGGCCGCGACGTCGCGCCGCTGGCGCTCTGCCTGCTCGGCGGCCCGTTTGCCGAGGGCGACCGGCCGCTGGTGGAACTGCTCTGCACCAAGGCGGCGGTCGGGCTGGACAATCTGCGGCTCTATGAACGGCTGAACCAGGCGCAGATCGCCACCGTCCATGCGCTGGGCAAGCTGGCCGAATACAAGGACGAGGTCACCGGCGACCATGTGAAGCGGCTGGGCCGCTGGGCCACCGCCATCGCCCGCGAACTCTACGCCCGCAACGCCTTCGCGGACGAGCTGGACGACTGGTTCTGCGACACCATCGGGCTGGCCAGCGTGCTGCACGACGTCGGCAAGGTCGGCATCCCCGACGCCATCCTGCGCAAGCCCGGCCGGCTGGACGAGGCGGAGATGGCGGTGATGCGCGACCATGCGTCCATCGGCGGCAACATCCTGCGCGACGCCTGCGGCGGCGACCGCCGCGGCTATCTGTCGATGGGGGCGGAGATCGCCGAGAGCCATCACGAGAAGTTCGACGGCAGCGGCTATCCGCGGGGGCTGGCCGGCGACGCCATTCCGCTGGCCGGCCGCATCGTCGCCGTCGCCGACGTGTTCGACGCGCTGCTGCACCGTCGTCCCTACAAGAAGGCGTGGGACATCGGCGAGGTGCTGGACTTGCTGCGGGCGGAGGCCGGCCGCCATTTCGACCCGCGCGTGGTCGACGCCTTCCTGGCGGTGCTGGAGCGCGACGGGGCGAGGGCGTAGGTCCCCCATCCCGTCAAAAGGCGCCCCTCCGGAGCTTATACGCCCAGCACGTCGCGCATGCTGTAGAGGCCGGGGGTCTTGTCCTGCGCCCACAGCGCGGCGCGGACGGCGCCCTTGGCGTAGATCCCGCGGCCGGACGCCTTGTGGGTCAGCTCGACCCGCTCGCCGTCGCTGGCGAAGATCACTGTGTGGTCGCCGATCACGTCGCCGCCGCGCAGGGTGGCGAAGCCGATCTCGCCGCGCGGGCGGGCGCCGGTGTGGCCGTCGCGCACCTTCTGCCAGACATCCTCCAGCGCCACCCCGCGCCCGGCCGCCGCGGCGCGGCCAAGGCCGAGCGCGGTGCCCGACGGCGCATCAACCTTGCGGCGGTGGTGCATTTCCAGGATGTCGATATCGAAATCGTCGCCCAGCGTGTGGGCGACCTGCTCCACCAGCGCCAGCAGCAGGTTGACGCCCAGCGACATGTTGGGCGACTGGACGATGGCGGTGTGCGTGGCGGCGGTGGCGATGGCCGCCTGCTGCGACGGGTTCAGGCCGGTGGTGCCGACGACCAGCACGGTTTCCGACTGGGCGGCCAGCGCCGCGTGACGCTCCGTCGATTCGGGGCTGGTGAAGTCGATCACCGCGTCCGCCTCCGCGAACAGGGCGACCGGGTCGTCGATGGCGGTCACGCCCAGCGGGTCGATCCCGGCCAGGAGGCCCAGATCCTTGCCCAGCGCCGGGCCGCCCACCCGCTCGGTCCCGCCGGCCAGCGTGCAGCCCGCGGTCGCCGCGATCTCGCGCACCAGCATCTGGCCCATGCGCCCCGCGCACCCGACGACACCGATCTTCATGACGCCCATCCTCCGTTCAGCTCTGCCGGCCGGCTTTCCCGCCCTTCCAGCGGTTTAGCACAGGCCCGGCCGGGGCTTAAGCGCCAAGGCAGCCGCGCAGCGATGCGGCGAGGTTGCGCATCAGGGTGGGGTAGAGCGCTTCGCCTTCCGGCAGGTCGGCGCCTTCGGGGTCGAGCACGCCGGTCTTGGCCCTGGTGCCCTCGACCACCGTGCGGACCAGGGTCGGTTCGAACTGTGGCTCGGAGAAGACGCAGGCGGCGTTCAGACCGGCGATCTTGGCGCGGATGGCGGACAGCCGCTTGGCCGAGGGGCGGCGGTCCGGGCTGACGGTGATGGAACCGACCGCCGACAGATCGTAGTGCGCCTCGAAATACTGGTAGGCGTCGTGGAAGACGACGAAGGGCTTGTCCTTCAGCGGTGCGAGCGTCGTCTTCAGTTCCGCGTCCAGCGCGTCGAGCGCCTGCAGCGTGCGGTCGGCGTTGGTGCGGTAGGCCTCCGCATCGGCCGGGTCCTTGGCAGCCAGCGCGTCGGCCGTCGCCGTGACGATGGCGCGGGCATTGGCGGGATCGAGCCAGATGTGGCTGTTCAGCTCTTCATGCTCGTCGGCATGACCGTGCTGCTCATGGCCGTGGTCGTGGGGTTCCCAGGCGCCGCCTTCGCGGGCTTGCAGAAGGGTCAGGCTTTTCAGGTCCATCAGGGTCAGCCGCGTCGCCTTGGGCGCGTTGGCCTGCAGCGGCTTTTCCAGGAATCCCTCCAGTTCGGGGCCGACCCAGACCACCAGATCGGCGGCCGACAGCGCCTTCGCGTCCGACGGCTTCATCGTGTAGCTGTGCGGAGAGGCGCCGCCGCGGACCAGCAGAACCGGCTCGCCCACCCCGTGCATGACCGAAGCGACGAGGGAATGGATCGGCTTGATCGACACCACCACCTTCGGCGCCTCTGCCCAGGCCGGTAGGGCGGTGGTGGCGACGAGAGCGCTCATTGTGCCGGTCAAAAGAGTGGACAGCGCGAATCGACGCATGGGAGGGATCCTCTCGACTTGCTGGACAGGTCGCTGGTTTCAGCGCATAGGGAAGTCACGCTCAACTGGTGTCACGTTATAACATAACATGTCAACACCCGCTCTTTCCCGGGATGCGTCCGCACTGGTCGCCGGCCCGCTTGCCTGGACTGAGGATCTGACCGTCCGTTTCGGCCGCCGCACCGTGCTGGACCGCGTCAACGTCGCCGTCCAGCCGGGGGAGGTGGTGATGCTGATCGGTCCGAACGGCGCCGGCAAGACGACGCTGGTCCGTGCCGTGCTGGGGCTGGTGGCGCCCGATGGCGGGCGGGTGCTGCGGCGCCCGAACCTGCGCGTCGGCTACATGCCGCAACGGCTGTCGGTGGATCGCACGCTGCCTCTGACCGTGCGCCGCTTTCTGGCGCTGTGGCGGCCGGTAACGGCCGACAAGGTGGAGGCGGCGCTGGAGGAGGCCGGGGTGACGCGGCTGGCCGATTCGGCGGTGCAGACGATTTCCGGCGGCGAGATGCAGCGGGTGCTGCTGGCCCGCGCCCTGCTGGGCGAACCGGACCTGCTGGTGCTGGACGAACCCGATCAGGCCGTGGACGTGCATGGACAGGCCGAGTTGTTCAACCGCATCGCCCAGGTGCGGCAGAGGCGCGGGTGCGGCGTGCTGCTGGTCAGCCACGACCTGCACACGGTGATGGCGCGCACCGACCGGGTGATCTGCCTGAACAGCCATGTCTGCTGTTCCGGCCGGCCGGAGGATGTCAGCCGCCATCCGGAATATCACGCTCTGTTCGGCGGTCATGCCCGCGATCTGGCTGTCTATGTCCATCACCATGACCATGCCCATGCCGAGGACGGCAAAGTCGTGCATGACCATGACGGGGACTGCTGCCATGGATGAGTTCGTGATCCGCGCCCTGCTGGCCGGCGGCGGCATCGCCCTGCTGGCCGGGCCGCTGGGCTCCTTCGTGGTGTGGCGGCGCATGGCCTATTTCGGCGACACCCTGGCCCATTCCGCCTTGCTGGGGGTAACGCTGGGCTTCCTGCTGGGCGTCAATCCGATGATCGGCGTGATGGTGGTGTGCGTGACGCTGGCGCTGGCGCTGGTGGCGCTGCAGCGGCGGCGCAACCTCGCGGCGGACACGCTGCTGGGTATCCTGTCGCACGGGTCGCTGTCGCTGGGGCTGGTGGCGCTGGCCTTTCTGGAGACCCTGCGCGTCGATCTGATGGCCTATCTGTTCGGCGACATCCTGTCGGTGACCGACGGCGACCTGATGGCGATCTATGGCGGCGGTGCGGTGGCGCTGACCGGGCTGGCGCTGCTGTGGCGCCGGCTGCTGGCGGTGACGGTGGACGAGGATCTGGCGCGGGTGGAAGGCATGCCGGTCGACGCCCTGCGGCTGGCCTTCATGCTGCTGATCGCGCTGGTGATCGCCATCGCCATGAAGATCGTCGGCATCCTGCTGATCACGTCGCTGCTGATCATCCCGGCGGCCTCCGCCCGCCGCTTCGCCCGCACGCCGGAAGGGATGGCGGTGCTGGCCTCGGTCCTGGGCATCCTGGCGGTCATCGCCGGACTGCTGGCGTCGCTGAACTGGGATTTGCCGGGCGGACCGAGCGTGGTGGTGGCCGCCGCCGCCCTGTTCCTGCTGGGATCGCTGGTGCCTGTGCGGCGCTGACTGCAATCAGAAAAAGAACAAGACCGTATTGATTTCCCGTTTGCGGACGTTCCCGCCTGCGCCATAGTCCGCCGGCGGACGCGATGGCGGAAGGGCCGCCATCGCCGCCGCACGAACGGAGGGTATGAGGATGGAACGCTTCCTCACTCTCCTGATCCTGGTGCTGGAGATCGTCAAGCGGCTGCTTGACCTTCTGATGCACTAAGATCGGGCGGGCGGGCCGGGGAATTGCAGTCCCCGGCCCGCCTACCCCCGATATTGGTGCGGCACCCGCCCGCTGTCAACGGGGCGCCGGAAAACACTCATTCGTCGATGTTGCGCGCCAGCACTTCGCGTTTGCCGGAGTGGTTGGGCTTGCTGACCACCCCTTCGGTCTCCATCCGCTCGATCAGGCGGGCGGCGGAGTTGTAGCCAATGCGCAGCTGGCGCTGGATGAAGCTGGTCGAGGCCTTGCGCTCGCGGCAGACCACCGCAACTGCCTTGTCGTAGAGGTCGTCGCCGGACCCGCCGCCGGTGCCGGGCAGGCTGCCGTCGTCGAAGGACTCCTCGCCCTCCTCGTCCTCCAGGATGGCGTCGACATAGTTGGGCTCGCCCTGCGCCTTGAGGAATCTGACGATCTGCTCGACCTCGTGGTCGGAGACGAAGGGGCCGTGGACGCGGGTGATGCGGCCGCCGCCGGCCATGTAGAGCATATCGCCCTGGCCCAGCAGCTGCTCGGCGCCCTGTTCGCCCAGGATGGTGCGGCTGTCGATCTTGCTGGTGACCTGGAAGCTGATACGGGTCGGGAAGTTGGCCTTGATGGTGCCGGTGATGACGTCGACCGAGGGACGCTGCGTCGCCATGATCAGGTGGATGCCGGCGGCGC
>NZ_LGQU01000188.1:0-8956 GCF_003115935.1 Azospirillum sp. TSH20 | reverse complement strand
CCCCGCTCACGCGCAAACTTCGTTTGCGCTGACGCGACAGGCGGACCTTTGGTCCGCCGAAAGCGGGGAGAGGGTTAGGGTGAGGGGGACGCACAGCGAGGATTCTCGGGATCGCCACGCAATGCATCCCCCTCACCCCGACCCTCTCCCCGGGGGGGAGAGGGAGATTTCCCCCACCACCGCCCCCTCATGCGCCAGCAGCCAGCGCTTGCGCTCCACCCCGCCGCCATAGCCGGTCAGCGCCCCGCCGGAGCCGATCACCCGATGGCAGGGCACCACGACGCTGATCGGGTTGGCGCCATTGGCATGCCCCGCCGCCCGCACCGCCGCCGGACGTCCGGCCAGTGCCGCCAGTTCGCGGTAGGAAATGGTCCCGCCGCAGGGAATACCGCGCAGCGCCGCCCAGACAGCGCGCTGGAACGGCGTTCCGCCAGTGCGCACCGGCAACCGGTCGATCACCGCAAGCTCGCCCGCGAAATAGGCATCCATCGCCCGCGTCAGCCCGCCTGGATCGGCGGACGGCCGCAATTCGTAACCGCCGGGATGGTGCAGGCGCAGCAGGCGGTGCAGCCGGTCCTCATGGTCGGTCCAGTCGATGGCGCGCAAGGCGCCGTCGGTGTCGGCGATCACGATCAGTTCGCCGATGGGCGTGGCGGTGCGGTCGATCAGCAGGTTGGACGGAGCGGACATGACGGCACCCTCTATCCTCTCGCATAAAGCGCTGCCGAAATTGAAGGCAGCGGCGCCACGATGCAACCCTTTGATACGGCGTAATTTCCTGTTCCCACTCTCCCCATTTTCCATGCGTTTCTTGCGCTACGCCGCCAAAAGAGGCGCCGAAAGGCTGAGTTGCGTGCAATCCGCATGGCTGGCATGATGGAGCCATGCCTGTCCATATCGTCAGTTCTTGACCGAACAGTCAGCTTTTCCGCCGCCTCTGTGCCTTGGCAGTGCTGGGTGGTTCTCTTGGCACGCGGGTTGCTGACACTTCGGTAGACACGCCGCTCTGCGACCGAAGGGAAGCCATCCGCCATGACCCTGATCGCTACGCTCGCCGACACCGAAGACGACCGCGCCTCACCCTACACCGACCTGAGCCCGGCGATGACGCCGGTGCAGGCGCTGGCCGAGTCGAACCGTTGCCTGTTCTGCTTTGATGCCCCCTGCATCAAGGCCTGTCCGACCGGAATCGACATCCCGGCCTTCATCCGCTCGATCGCCACCGGCAACCTGAAAGGCGCCGCGACGACGATCCTGTCGGAGAACATCATGGGCGGCACCTGCGGCCGGGTCTGCCCGACCGAGACGCTGTGCGAGCAATCCTGCGTGCGCAACCGGGCGGAGGACCGACCCGTCGCCATCGGCCGGCTGCAGCGCCACGCCACCGACCGACTGATCGACGGCGAACCGGCCCACCCCTTCCCCCGCGCCACCGCGACCGGCAAGCGCGTCGCCGTGGTCGGCGCCGGCCCGGCCGGCCTGTCCTGCGCCCACCGCCTCGCCACGCTCGGCCATGAGGTGACGGTGTTCGAGGCGAAGGCGAAGTCCGGCGGCCTCAACGAATACGGCCTCGCACCCTACAAGATGGCCGATGATTTCGCCCAGCGCGAGGTCGCCTTCATCCTCGGCGTCGGCGGCATCAGCGTGGAGCATGGCCGCAGGCTGGGCGCCGACCTGTCGCTCGACAGCCTGCGTGCCGATTACGACGCGGTGTTCCTCGGCGTCGGCCTCGGCGCCAACAACCGCCTCGGCATCCCCGGCGAGGAGCGGGCGGGCGTCGAGGACGCCACCGCCTTTATCGAGCGTGTGCGTCAGGCGTCCCCCGGCCAGCCGCCCGCCGTCGGCCGCAGCGTCGTGGTGATCGGCGGCGGCAACACTGCCATCGACGCCGCCATCCAGGCAAAGCGCCTGGGCGCGGAGGACGTGACCCTGGTCTATCGCCGCGGCCGTGCCCAGATGGGCGCCACCGCCTGGGAGCAGGAGTTGGCCCAGACCGAGGGCGTCGTTCTCAAGACCTTCGCCGCACCCAAGGAAATCGGCGACACCACCATCACCTTTGAGCGCACCCGCCTGTGCGACGGCAAGCTGTCCGGCACCGGCGAGACCTTCACCCTCCAGGCCGACATGGTGCTGAAGGCGGTCGGCCAGAAATTGTCGGCCGACGCGCTGAACGGGCTGCAGGTCACCGGCGGCAAGATCGCCATCGACGGCGCCTACCGCACCACGTTGGCGAAAGTCTGGGCCGGTGGCGATTGCGTCGCGACGGGTGAGGATCTGACGGTCCAGTCGGTGCAGGACGGCAAGCTCGCCGCACTCGCCATCCACAGCCACCTGACCGCCTGAGGAAAGGGAGCCACATCATGGCCGATCTTCGCAGCACCATCGCCGGCATCCGCTCCCCCAACCCCTTCTGGCTGGCCTCCGCCCCGCCGACCGACAAGGCCTACAACGTCGTCCGCGCCTTCAAGGCGGGCTGGGGCGGTGTCGTCTGGAAGACGCTGGGCGAGGACCCGCCGGTGGTCAACGTCTCCAGCCGCTACGGCGCGCATCTCGACACCGACCGCCGGATGATCGGCTTCAACAACATCGAACTGATCTCCGACCGGCCGCTGGACGTGAATTTGCAGGAGATCATCCAGGTCAAGCGCGACTGGCCCGACCGTGCCATGGTCGTCTCGCTGATGGCGACCATGACCGAGGCGGCCTGGGCCGGGCTGGCACGCCGCGTCGCCGAGACCGGGGCGGCCGATGGCCTGGAACTCAACCTCGGCTGCCCACACGGCATGTGCGAGCGCGGCATGGGTTCCGCCATCGGGCAGGTGCCGGAGATGGTGGAGCAGGTCACCCGTTGGGTAAAGAACGCCGTCAACCTGCCGGTGATCGTCAAGCTGACCCCCAACATCACCAACATCCTGTGGTCGGCGGAAGCGGCCAAGCGCGGCGGCGCCGACGCGGTGTCGCTCATCAACACGGTGAACTCCATCGTCGCGGTGGATCTCGACGCCATGGCCCCGACCCCGGTGGTCGACGGCAAGGGCAGCCATGGCGGCTATTGCGGCCCGGCGGTGAAGCCGATCGCGCTGAACATGGTGGCGGAGATCGCCCGCAACCCCGACACGCGCAGCCTGCCGCTCAGCGGCATCGGCGGCATCACCACGTGGCGCGACGCGGCGGAGTTCCTGGCGCTGGGCGCCACCAACGTGCAGGTCTGCACCGCCGCCATGACCTACGGCTTCAAGATCGTCGAGGACATGATCGGCGGCCTGTCGAACTGGATGGACGAGAAGGGATATCGGACCCTTGACGAGCTGAGCGGCCGGGCGGTGCGCAACGTCGTCAACTGGAACGACCTGAACATGAACTTCTCGACCAAGGCGGTGATCGACCCCGCCTTGTGCATCGATTGCGGCCGCTGCCACATCGTCTGCGAGGACACCTCGCACCAGGCGATCCGCATCGACCAAGGGGAAGGCCGCCGCGTCTTCACCGTGGTCAACGAGGAGTGCGTCGGCTGCAACCTGTGCAGCCATGTCTGCCCGGTGCCGGACTGCATCACCATGGTGCCGGAACAGACCGACCTGCCCTACGTCACCTGGCCCAACGACGCCCGCAACCCGATGCGCGTCCCCGAAGCCGCCGAATAACTGCCGCCTCATAAGAACGACGTTCAGGAGAGAGCAACATGTCCACCCCGCAGAATGTCGCCGTGAACGGCTCGCGCCTGTGGCAGAGCCTGATGGACATGGCGCAGATCGGCGCCACGCCCAAGGGCGGCGTGTGCCGGCTGGCGCTGACCGACCTCGACAAACAGGGCCGCGACCTGTTCGTGCGCTGGTGCGAGGAGGCCGGCTGCACGGTCTCCGTCGACAGGATGGGCAACATCTTCGCCCGCCGCCCCGGCCGCGACGACAGCCTGCCCCCGGTCATCATGGGCAGCCATCTCGACAGCCAGCCGACCGGCGGCAAGTATGACGGCGTCTATGGCGTGCTGGCCGGGCTGGAGGTGGTGCGCAGCCTGAACGACATGAACTACGTCACCGAGGCGCCGGTGGAAGTCGCCGTCTGGACCAACGAGGAGGGCTCGCGCTTCGCCCCGGCCATGGTGTCGTCCGGCGTCTTCGCCGGGGTGTTCGATCTGGACTACGGCCTGTCCCGCGCCGACCTCGACGGCAAGACGATGGGCGAGGAGCTGGCCCGCATCGGCTATGCCGGCGACCAGGAGGTCGGGGGGCGCAAGGTCGGCGCCTATTTCGAGGCCCACATCGAACAGGGTCCGATCCTGGAGATCGAAGGCAAGACCATCGGCGTCGTTACCGACTGCCAGGGCCAGCGCTGGTACGAGATCACCTTCACCGGCCAGGAGGCCCATGCCGGCCCGACCCCGATGGTCCGCCGCAAGGACGCGCTGCTGGGCGCCGCGCGCGTGGTCGATGCGGTCAACCGGATCGGCCTGAAGTACGGCCCGCTCGCCTGCGCCACGGTCGGGCTGATGCAGATCCATCCCAACAGCCGTAACGTCATTCCCGGCCGCGTCTTCTTCACCGTCGATTTCCGTCATCCCGACGACGGCATCCTCGCCGCCATGGACGGCGAGCTGCGCGCCGAGGTCGAGCGCATCGCCGGCGAGATTGGGCTGGAGACCGATTTCCAGCAGATCTGGTACTACGCCCCGATCAAGTTCGACGAGACCTGCGTCGCCGCCGTCCGCAAGGGGGTGGAGCGCACCGGCCACAGCTTCCGCGACATCGTGTCGGGCGCCGGCCACGACGCCTGTTACCTGTCGAAGGTCGCGCCGACCGCCATGGTCTTCATCCCCTGCATCGACGGCATCAGCCACAACGAGGTCGAGGAGACGACCCCGGAATGGTCGACAGCCGGCTGCGAGGTGCTGCTGCACGCCGTGCTCGACCGTGCCAACGCCATGGCCGAACAGGTGAAAACCCCCGCGTGATCCTCTCCCTCTCCCGCCCCGGGAGAGGGAAGGGGCCCATGCGGAGCATGGGAAGGGTGAGGGGTCAGGCACGAAGCCATGCGGTTCAGAATTCTTGGATCACCCCTCACCCTCCCCACGCCTACGGCGCGGGTCCCCTCCCTCTCCCGGGGCGGGAGAGGGCTTTGAACAACAGCAATGGCGAACGCGATGGCGCGAACGGCTGCCGAAACCACCGACACCACGTCGCCCCAGGGCCGCATCCGGCGTGAGAACATCGAGCGCATCCTGAAGGCGGCCGAGCGCGTCTTCGCCGAGGCCGGCTTCGCCGGCGCCACCATGGCCGACATCGCCGAGCGGGCCGGCCTGCCCAAGGCCAACCTGCATTACTATTTCGGCACCAAGGAGGATCTCTACCGCGCGGTGCTCGACAACATCCTGCGGCTGTGGCTGGCGCCGATCGCCTCCTTCACCCCCGACGCCGACCCGGCGGCGACGCTGACCGCCTACGTCACCGCCAAGATGGAGGCATCGCGCACCCGCCCGCACGCCTCCAAGGTCTTCGCCAACGAGATCCTGCATGGCGGGACCCAGGTCGAACGCTTCCTGGCCGAGGATCTGAAAGCGCTGGTCGACGCCAAGGCCGCGGTGATCGACGGCTGGGTCGCCGCCGGCCGCATGGCCCCGGTGGACGCCCGCCAGTTCCTGTTCATGATCTGGGCGGTGACCCAGCATTACGCCGACTTCGACGTCCAGATCCGCAAGGTGCTGGGCCGCCGCAGCCTGACCCGCCAGGACTTCGCCGCCATGACGGCGGAGGTGCTGCGGCTGGTCCTGCGCGCCGCCGGCCTGCCTGAACCTGACCTCTCCGAAACGCCCACCGACTCCGTCCCACAAAACCTCTGAGGGAGCGCCCGAGCATGTCCACCATCCTGATCCGCGGCGGCACCGTCGTCACCGCCGAGCACACCCGCCGCGCCGATGTCCTCTGCCAGGACGGCATCATCGCCGCGGTGGGCGACACTCTCGACGTGCCGGCGGGGGCCGAGGTGGTGGATGCCGGCGGCTGCTACGTCATGCCCGGTGGCATCGACCCGCACACCCACATGGAACTGCCCTTCATGGGCACGGTGACGACGGAGGATTTCTTCAGCGGCACCGCCGCCGGCTTCGCGGGGGGCACGACGATGATCATCGACTTCGTCATCCCCAACCCGAAGCAGAGCCTGATGGAGGCCTACCACACCTGGCGCGGCTGGGCGGAGAAGGCGGCCGGCGACTACAGCTTCCACGTCGCCGTGACATGGTGGGACGAGAGCGTGCGGCAGGACATGGGCACGCTGGTCGCCGACCATGGCGTAAACAGCTTCAAGCACTTCATGGCCTACAAGAACGCCATCATGGCTGATGACGAGACGCTGGTGAACAGCTTCCAGCGCTGCCTGGAGTTGGGCGCCATCCCCACCGTCCACGCCGAGAACGGCGAACTGGTCTTCCAGCTCCAGAAGAAGCTGCTGGCCCAGGGCCTGACCGGTCCGGAGGCGCACCCGCTCTCCCGCCCGCCGGAGGTGGAGGGCGAGGCCGCCAACCGCGCCATTCAGGTGGCGAAGGTGTTCGGCGTCCCGGTCTACATCGTCCATGTCTCGGCCAAGGAAGCGCTCGCCGCCATCGAGCGCGGCCAGAATGACGGCCAGCGCGTGTTCGGCGAGGTGCTGGCCGGCCATCTGCTGATTGACGACGGGGTCTACCGCAACACCGACTGGGACTTCGCCGCCGGCCACGTCATGAGCCCGCCCTTCCGCCCCAAGGAGCATCAGGACGCCCTGTGGCGCGGTCTCCAGGCGGGGCACCTGCACACCACCGCCACCGATCATTGCTGCTTCTGTGCGGAGCAGAAGGCGATGGGCCGCAACGACTTCACCAAGATCCCGAACGGCACGGCCGGCATCGAGGACCGCATGACCGCGCTGTGGACCCACGGCGTGAACACCGGCCGACTGACGATGAACGAGTTCGTCGCCGTGACCTCCGCCAACGCGGCGAAGATCTTCAACCTCTACCCGCGCAAGGGCTCGGTCAGCGTCGGGGCCGACGCCGATCTGGTGGTGTGGGATCCGAAGGCGACCAAGACCATCTCGGCCAAGACCCAGATGCAGAAGGTGGGCTTGAACATCTTCGAAGGCATGACCGTCACCGGCACCCCGGCCTACACGCTGAGCCAGGGCCGCATCGTCCATGCGCTGGGCGAGAGCCGCGCGGTGCGCGGCGCCGGCCGCTACATCAACCGCCCCGCCTTCCCGCCGGTCTACGAAGCGGTATCGAAGCGCAACGCCCTGAACGTTCCGGTCGCGGTGGAACGGTAAAGCGATAGGGCCCGAAATCCCCTCTCCCCCCCGGGGAGAGGGTTAGGGTGAGGGGGACGCACAGCAAGGATTTTCGGTATAGCCACGCCGCGCATCCCCCTCACCCCGACCCTCTTCCCGCTTTCGGCGGACCGAAGGTCCGCCTGTCGCGTCAGCGCAAACGAAGTTTGCGCGTGAGCGGGGGAGAGGGAGCGGTCAGATCCCCCCGATCACCCCACCGAACTGGCGAACAGGAAGTTCTCCGCCGTCAGGCTGTTGCGGTCGACGCCCATCAGCTTGATCGAGTTGAAGGTACCGAGTTCGATCGACAGGTCGGCGCCGTTCTGCGCCGAGTGGGTCAACACGTCGTTCAGGCTGGAGAAGCCGGAGATGCTGCGGAGATCGACGACGTCACCGCCGGTGCCGGCCTGGAAATCGCCGATGCAGTCCCAACCGTCGCCGGGATTCTGGACGAAGGTGTCCCGACCGGCGCCGCCGACCATGTAGTCGTTGCCGCCGTTGCCGGTGATGGTGTCGTTGCCGCTGCCGCCGGCCAGGAACTCCCCGGCCGAGGTGCCGGTGATGGTCTGGCCGGTGGGGCCGGTGGACCCGCCCGTGCCGCCCCCGGTGGAACCGCCCGCCGTCGTGAAGGAGAAGTTGGCGGCGGTCAGGCTGCTGCGGGTGACGTTGGCCAGGATGGCGCTGTTGCCGTTGTCGAAGCGGACGACGGTGTTGGCGCCGTCCTGAACGGTGACGGCCATCACCGAGGCGAAGTCCTTCAGCCCGCTCCAGCCGGCGACGTTCAGCACGTCGCCGCCGCTGCCGGCCTGGAAGTCGCCGATGTAATCCCAGCCGTCGCCCGGCTTGAAGACGAAGGTGTCGCTGCCGGCGCCGCCGACCATGTAGTCGTTGCCGGCGTTGCTGATGATGGTGTCGTTGCCGCTGCCGCCGGCCAGATAGTCGCGGGCGTCGGTGCCGGTCAGGGTCAGACCGCCCGTTCCCCCCGTACCGCCACCCGTGCCGCCACCGGTGCCGCCCCCGGTATCGCCGCCGCCGGTGGACCCGCCGGAACCGGCCTGCCCCAGCGTGATGGTGTTGCCCGACAGGCTGATGTCCGAGGCGGCGAAGCTGCCGGCGATGCGCAAGGTCATGTCGGCACCGGCGGTGGAATCCAGGCCGACATGGACCAGCGTGACGCCGTTCACCGTCTCCGCCTGAACCTGTCCGGCCTGCAGCGCGCTGCCGGTGCCGGACCCGACGCTGCCGGACAGCGACGCCCCGGCGATGGCGAAGGCGTCGCCGGTCACGGCACCGGTGACGCTGGTGAAGCCGTTGGCCTGGGCCGCCGTCATCGTCACCGTGTGGCGCTTGCTTCCGGTCAGGGCCAGCGTCTCGACGCTGGTCAGCGTCATGCCGCTGATGTCGATCTTCGGCGAGGCGACGTCGGTATAATATTCCAGGTCGTAGCCGTTGTAGCTGGTCAGGTTGTCGGACCGCAGTTCCAGCGTGTCGGTGCCGGTGCCGCCGTCGAAGCTGACGGTGCCGGCGTCATACTGGCTGACCACGATGTAGCGGTCGTTGCCGCCCTCGCCATAGAGCGTGTCGGCCTGGGTCTGGGCATAGCTGCCCGAGCTGACGATGCCGGCCAGGATGGTGTCGTCGCCGTCGCCGCCATGGATGGTGT
>NZ_LGQU01000087.1:0-9273 GCF_003115935.1 Azospirillum sp. TSH20 | reverse complement strand
AGCTCTCGCACAAAGCTTCGCTTTGTGCTGACGCGGCAGGCGGACCGCAGGTCCGCTGAGAGCGGGGGAGGTTAGGTGGGGGTCTAACACCCCCGCGTATCGTCGATCACCTTGCCGTCGTTCGGCAAACTCCCCGGCGCCACGAACTCCACCGCGCCCTTCAGCTTGGTCACCGACGCCAGCGTCTCGCGGATGGCGGCGGCCAAGCCCTCCCCGCTCTCCTCCGCTTCGCAACGCAACGTCATCGTGTCGCTGGCATCCTGCCGCCCCACCACCAGACGGGCACGGGCGACCTGGGGATGGCGGCGCAGCACCTCGGCCACCTGGCTCGGATGGACGAACATGCCCTTGACCTTGGTGGTCTGGTCGGCGCGGCCCATCCAGCCTTTCAGCCGCATGTTGGTCCGGCCGCAGGGGCTGGTCCCCGGCAGCACCGCCGACAGGTCGCCGGTGCCGAAGCGGATCAGCGGATAGGCCGGGTTGAAGATGGTCACCACCACCTCGCCGACCTCGCCGTCGGGAACCGGGTCGCCGGTGCCGGGACGGACGATCTCGACGATGCAGCCCTCGTTCACCACCAGCCCGGAGCGCGCCTCCGTCTCATAGGCGACGATGCCGAGATCCGCGGTGCCGTAGCATTGGTAGACCTCCAGCCCGCGCGCCTCGTAGAAGGCGCGGGCGTCGGGCAGATAGGGGCCGCCCGACACGCTGGCGATGCGGATCGACGACACGTCCAGCCCCAGCGCGTCGCCCTTCTCCAGGATGATCTTCAGGAAGTCGGGCGTACCGATATAGCCGCGCGGCTTCAGGCTGGCGACGACCTGGGCCTGCATTTCGGTGTTGCCGGTGCCGGCGGGGATGACGGCGCAGCCGATGGCGTGCGCCCCCGTCTCGAACATCGAGCCGGCGGGGGTCAGGTGATAGGCGAAGCAGTTGTGGGCGAGGTCGCCGGCACGGAAGCCGGCGGCGAACAGCGGGCGGGCGCTGCGCCAGGGATCGGTGCCATGCGGCTCCGGATCATGGATCGGTCCGGGGGAGGCGAAGACGCGGGCCAGCCGCCCGACCTCCACCGCCGCCAGACCGCCGAAAGGCGGGTTCGCCTGTTGCAGCGCGATCAGGTCGGACTTCCGCGTCACCGGCAGCGTGGCCAGCGCGTTGCGGTCGTGGATCGACGCCGGGTCGACGTCGGCCAGCAGCCGGCCGAAATAGGGTGCCGCGTCCTTGGCGTGGTGCAGATGGACGGGCAGCGCCGCGAACTGCTCGGCCTCGCGCCGGTCGGAGGAACGGGTTTCGAGGTCGTCGTAGTAATCGGTCATGGTCGTTCGTCCGTTCAGGGGTCGGCCGAGGTGACGCGGGTCTTGCCCCCACCCCTACCCTCCCCCGCTGGACGGGGGAGGGAGCAAGTGCTGATGCGGGAGAGCGGCGGCAGTTCCCTCCTCCGCCCAGCGGGGGAGGGTTAGGGTGGGGGCATCGTCAGCCGGCAGCTCCGAGAGGCTCAAATCCAGCGCTTGCGCCGCTTGAAGCTCTTCAAATTCTTGAAGCTCTTGCGCTCCTCGTTGCCGCCGCCGAGGTAGAATTCCTTCACGTCCTCGTTGTTGCGCAGCTCTTCGGCGGTGCCGTCCAGCACGACCTTGCCGTTCTCCATGATGTAGCCGCGGGTGGCTGCCTGCAGCGCCATGCGGGCGTTCTGCTCCACCAGCAGGATGGTGACGCCAAGGTCCTTGTTGATCTGCTGGACGATGCTGAACACCTCCTTCACCATCAGCGGCGACAGGCCCATGCTGGGCTCGTCCATCAGGATCAGCTTCGGCCGGGCCATCATCGCGCGGCCGATGGCCAGCATCTGCTGCTCGCCGCCGGACAGGTAGCCGGCAAGGCCGGTGCGCTCCTTCAGCCGGGGGAAATAGCTGAAGACCATGTCGAGGTCGTCCTTCACCCCGTTGTCGCGGCGGGTGTAGGCCCCGAGCCGCAGGTTCTCCAGGCAGGTCATGTCGGCGATGATGCGCCGGCCTTCCATCACCTGGAAGATGCCCTTGCGGACGATCTGGTCGGGGTCGATGCCGTTGATGCGCTCGCCGTTGAAGGTGATGTCGCCGCGGGTGACCTCGCCGTCCTCGGTCTTCAGCAGGCCGGAGATCGCCTTCAGCGTTGTCGACTTGCCGGCGCCGTTGGCGCCCAGCAGGGCCACGATCTCACCCTCCGGCACCTCCAGGCTGAGGCCGCGGAGCACGAGGATCACGTCGTTGTAGACGACCTCAATGTTGTTGACGGACAGCATCAGCTTTTTCGCGGCCGTGACCGGCGGTGCGACTGGAGCGTTGGTCGAAGCGGCCGTGGCGGTGGTCAGCATGCGGCACCTGAACTGTTCGTAAGAAGGGGGGCGCCCCCGCCGGAAACGGGGCGGAGGCGCCGCTTGCTCAAGGACTTACCAGCCCAGCCATTCCGCCTTGCGCGGAACGTCGACGGTGGTCAGCTTGTCCAGCTTGATGGTGCCGGCCTTGACCAGATCGTCCACGCTGGCGCCGGTCTCGCCCGACACCTTGGCGCGGTAGATGTTGACCGCCGTCATGCCGCGGTGGTCGGTGTCGGTCCAGGTCGACGGAACGCAGACGCCCTCGAGTCCGGCCGGCACCCAATCCTTCTTCTGGTACATCGCCTTGCGGATGTTCGGGCCGGTGACGCCGCCGTTCTTCGACGCCCAGTCCATCGCCTCCTTCATGTAGTAGGCGGTGCAGACGCCGGCCATGTAATGCACCGGGCGATAGGCATTGCCCGACGGGTCGGAGATCTTGGAGATGTCCTTCAGCGTCTTCATGCCCGGCACCTCGGCGTTCCAGGTCACCGCCGTGCGCATCGGGAACACCACGCCGTCGGCGGCCGAACCGGCGGCCTTGGCGGCGTTCTCGTCCATGCCCCAGACATTGCCCATGAACTGCACCTTGGCGCCGACCGTCTGGCAGGCCTTCAGCACCGAGATGTTGGAGCCGGCGGTGTTGCCGAGATAGGCGTAGTTGACGCCCGACTGCTTCAGGGTCAGGCACTGGGCGGTGTAGTCGCCGGGGGTCAGGGCGAACTGCACGGCCGGCAGCACCTCGAAGCCCAGCTCCTTGGCCAGCTGCTCGCCGGCTTCCTTCGGCGCGTTGGGATAGGGGTGGTTGGCGCCCATGTGGACGTATTTCGGCTTGCCCTGGCCGCCCTGCTTCTTCCAGTCCTCGGCCGCCCACATCAGCATGCCGCGCAGCGCGTCGGAGTAGGACGGGCCGTAGAAGAAGTTGTAGGGCGCCGGCTTGGAGCCGTGCGGACCCTTGCCGGTCGGGTCGGTCAGGTGGCCGGAGTAGGAGCCGGAATAGGCCGGAATCTCGTCCTTGCCGACGAAGCCGGTCAGCGCCTCGGTGTCGGCGGTGCCCCAGCCCTGCAGGGCCGCGATCTTGTCGCTGCCCGACGACCACTTCTTGTACTGGCTGATGGCGCGCGGCGCCTGATAGCCGTAGTCGACGGTGTCGACCGCCAGCTTGGTGCCGTTGATGCCGCCATGGGCGTTGATGTAGGCCAGCGCGTCCGACACGCCCTGCGCATAGGGGACGCCGACGTCGGAGGTGGCGCCGGACTGGTCCGCCAGATGGCCGACCGGGATGTCCGCATAAGCGGTGGCGGAGGTCGCCAGCAGAAGCGCAGAGGTCGCGAAGAGCGCGGTCTTGATCGACATGGTGCGTTTACTCCCCATTCTGTTCTGTTTGTTGATCGGCAAAAGCTCAAGGATCAGTGCGAGAAGGGATAGAGCTTCCAGTAGGCCTTGATCTGCTTCCAGCGGTGGGCCAGCCCGTCGGGCTCGAACACCAGGAACAGGATGATGACGAGGCCGATCGACATCTCGCGCAGGAAGGCGATGTTGTCCTTCAGGTTCAGCGCGGTATCCAGCGCGGTGCCGCTGACCAGCTTGGTCAGGGCCTGCATCGCCTCGGGCAGGAAGACCATGAAGGCGGTGCCCATCAGCGTGCCCATGATCGAGCCCAGCCCGCCGATGATGATCATGCCCAGGAACTGGATCGAGAAGAGGATGGTGAAGCCCTCGACCGACACGAACTGCAGGTAATGGGCGTACAGCGCGCCACCGATGCCGGCGTAGAAGGCGGAGATGCCGAAGGACATCGTCCGGTACTTCGTCAGGTTGATGCCCATGATCTCGGCGGAGAGATAATGGTCGCGCACCGCCACCAGGGCGCGGCCGTCGCGGGTCCGCATCAGGTTGGTGGCGAGGATGTACATCACCACCAGCGCCACCAGGGCGACGTAGAAGTACCGCTCGTCGGTGTCGAAGGCGAAGCCGAAGATGGTCAGCGGCTCGGCGATGGTGCCGGCGGTGCCGCCGGTGAACCAGTCGGCGCGGGCGAAGAAGTCCTGCAGGATGTACTGCGCCGCCAGCGTGGCGATGGCGAGGTACAGGCCCTTCAGCCGCGCCGCCGGCATGCCGAACAGCAGCCCGACCAGCGTGGTGACCACACCCGCCAGCGGGATCGCCAGCGCCACCGGGACGCCCAGGCTGTTGCTGAGCCAGGCCGAGGCGAAGGCGCCGAAGCCGAAGAAGGCGGAATGGCCGATGGAGATCTGGCCGGTGAAGCCGACCAGGATGTTCAGGCCGAGCGCCGCGATGCCGAGATAGCCGATCTGGATCAGCAGGCTGAGCCAGTAGCGGTCCATGAAGGCCGGGCAGGCCAGCAGGAGGACCACGCCCAGGATCGCGAAGTTGCGGCTGGTCCTGGTCGGGAAGATGGTGGTGTCGGACCCGTAGGACGTCTTGTAATCGCCGCTCGGGATGATGCTGACGGATGCCATGGGGGCCTCACACGCGCTCGATGTCTTTGGTGCCGAACAGGCCGTAGGGCTTGATCATCAGGATGGCGATCAGGACGTAGAAGGGCGCGATCTCGTACATGTTGCCCCAGTTCAGCCACTGGCTGTCCAGGTAGTGCGCCATGTTCTCCAGCACGCCGACGATCAGGCCGCCGACCACCGCGCCGATGACGCTGTCGAGACCGCCCAGGATCACCGCCGGGAACACCTTGATGCCGAAGAAGGACAGCGCCGACGACACGCCGTTGACCACGCCCACCGTGACGCCGGCCACCGCCGACACCATGGCGGAGATCGCCCAGCTCATCGCGAACATGTGGCGGACCGAGATGCCCAGCGACTGCGCCACCTGCTGGTCGAAGGCGGTGGCCCGCATGGCGAGACCGGTCCGCGAGTATTTGAAGAACCAGCCGAAGCCCGCCATGATCAGGATCGAGATGACCAGCGACATGACGTAGACGGTCTGCACCTCCAGCCCGAACAGGTTCATGGTGGGGCTGGCGAAGATCGGCGGGAAGGGCTTGGCGAAGACGCCGAACATCCACTTCATCGCCGCCTGGAAGACGATCGACAGGCCGATCGTCACCATGATGACGGAGATAATCGGCTCGCCGATCATCGGCCTCAAGACGACGATCTGCAGGATGACGCCGAAGGCCAGCATGAAGACCAGCGTGATCGGGAAGCCGATCCAGAAGGGCAGCTGCCAGCTGGTCAGCAGCCACCAGCAGGTCCAGGCGCCGATCAGCAGGAATTCGCCCTGCGCGAAGTTGACGATGCGGCTGGCCTTGTAGATCAGCACGAAGGACATGGCGACCACGCCATACAGCGCGCCGACGATCAGGCCGTTGACGAGAAGCTGAAACAGAAGGGTCATGGCGTGGCCTCTTTCTGTCCCTCTCCCGCCCCGGGAGAGGGGGACCGCGAAGCGGTCGGGTGAGGGGTCGTCCAAGAATCAGGGCGCCCGTTTCTTGCCGGACCCCTCACCCTCCCCGTGCTGCGCACGGGTCCCCACCCTCTCCCGGGGCGGGAGAGGGTGTGATTGGCGGTGTGCATCGCGCTCTCCTCACGCCGCAACCGGCTGCCGCGGCGCCTTGGCGGCGGTCGGAGCCAGATCGATGACGGTCAGCGTCGTGCGGATGCGCTGCTTGGTGCCGTCCTGGAAGGCGATCGTGGTGTCCACGTCGATCTTCGGCTGGCCGGCATAGATGCTGTCGATGATGGTGCCGTACTTCTCGCCGATGACGCCGCGGCGCACCTTGCGGGTGCGGGTCAGCTCGCCATCGTCGGCGTCCAGCTCCTTGTAGAGCAGCAGGAACTTGGAGATGCGCTGATACTCGGGCAGCGTCTGGTTCACCCGCTCCACCTCAGCCCGCAGCAGGTCGTAGACCTCCTGCTTCGACGACAGGTCCGAGTATGTCGTGAAGGCGATGCGGTTCTTCTCCGCCCATTTCGACACGATGGGGAAGCGGATGCAGATGATCGCCGACAGATAGTCGCGCTTGTCGCCCAGGATCACCGCTTCGGCCACATAGGGGCTGAACTTCAGCTTGTTCTCGATGTATTGCGGGCTGAAGCGGTCGCCCTGGGCGGTGGTGGCGATGTCCTTGATGCGGTCGATGATGACCAGATGGCCCTTCTTGTCGAAGAACCCGGCATCGCCGGTGTGCATCCAGCCGTCGCGCATGTCGGCGACGGTCGCATTCTCGTTCCGGTAATAGCCGGCGAACATGTTGGGGTGGCGGGTGACGATTTCGCCGACGCCGTTGTGGTCGGCGTCGATCACCTTCACCTCGATGCCGCCGTCGAACGGCACGCCGACCGTGTCGAAATCCACGTCGTTGCCGCGATGGACGGTGTAGGCGCCCATCGTCTCGGTCTGGCCGTAGATCTGGCGAAGCGGCACGCCCAGCGCCTGGAAGAACTTGAAGGTGTCCGGCCCCAAGGCCGCACCGCCGGTCGCCGCCGATTTCAGGTTGGTGAAGCCCAGCCGGTCGCGCAGAGCCTTGAACAGAATCGCGTCGGCCATCGCCGACCGCTGCCCCTTCGCCAGCGCCTCCAGACCCAGCTTCATGCCGAGGTCGAACATCTTCTGCTTGAAGGGCGAGGCGTCCATCATGCGGGCGCGCACGTCGGCGGCGATCTGCTCCCACAGGCGCGGGGCGAACAGCACGAAGGTCGGCCCGATCTCGCGGAAGTCGTGCATCATCGTCTCGGCTTCCTCGACGAAATTCACGCGCATCCGCGACACCATGCCCATGCCGACCGCATAGACCTGTTCCATGATCCAGGACAGCGGCAGGACCGAGACATACTCGTCCTCCGGCCCCTTCGGATCGGCGGACAGGTAGCTGGCGACATGGCGGATCAGGCGCCCGGCCGGCAGCATCGCCATCTTCGGGTTCGACGTGGTGCCCGAGGTGGTGCAGAGGACGGCGACCTCCTCGCCCTTCGTCGCGGCGACCATGCGGTCGTAGAGGTCCGGCTGCTGCGCATGCAGCTCCTCGCCCATCGCCACCAGATCGGTGACCGGCATCAGGCGCGGGTCATGGTATTTGCGCATGCCGCGCGGGTCGGAATAGATGATGTGCTGCAGCGTCGGCAGACGGTCGGCGAGGTTCAGCAGCTTGTCGACCTGCTCCTCGTCCTCGGCGAACACCACCTTCACGTCGGCATAGGTGATGAGGTACGCGACCTCCTCATCCAGCGCGTCACGGTAGATGCCCAGGCTGTAGCCGCGCACCGCATGGGTCGCGATCTCGCCCATCACCCAGTCGGGACGGTTGTCGCCGAGAAGCCCGACGACCTCGCCCGGCACGACGCCGAGCTTGGTCATGCCCAGCGCGAAGGCGCGGACGCGGGCATGGACCTGGCTCCAGGTGAAGGTGCGCCAGATGCCGAAATCCTTCTCGCGCATGGCGATGTCGCCGCCATGCTCGCGGGCATGCAGGGACAGCAGCTTCGGCAGGGTGTCGTTGGCGACAAGATCGGGCAGATTGAGGCTCGACATCACGCGACCTCCTTCCGGGCCGGAGGAACTGCGGCGGCGGGCGCCTCTTCCTCGTCGTCCTCGCCCAGATAGGCGCGGCGGACGCGGGGATCGGCCAGAACCTCCTCCGGCTTGCCTTCGGCGATCTTCTTGCCGAATTCCAGCACCATCACCCGGTGCGAGATGTCCATGACCACGCCCATGTCGTGTTCGATCATGACCACGGTCATGCCGAACTCCTCGTTCAGGTCGACGATGTAGCGGGCCATGTCCTCCTTCTCTTCCAGGTTCATGCCGGCCATCGGCTCGTCCAGCAGGATCAGGTCCGGCTTCAGCGCGATGGCGCGGGCCAGCTCCACCCGCTTGCGCAGGCCGTAGGACAGCGTGCCGGCGGTGGCCTTGCGCACATGCTGGATTTCGAGGAAGTCGATGATCTCCTCCACCTCGCGGCGGTGGGACAGCTCCTCCTTCCTGGCGCCGGTCAGCCAATAGAGCGACCCGGTCAGGAAGTTGTTCTTCAGCAGGTGGTGGCGGCCGACCATGATGTTGTCGAGCACGGTCATGTGCCCAAACAGCGCCAGATTCTGGAAGGTGCGGCCGATGCCGAGCGAGGCGCGATGGTTCGGGGTCATCCCCGTCACGTCGCGGCCCTTGAAGAAGACCTTGCCGTCGGTCGGCCGGTAGCGGCCGGAGATGCAGTTGACCATGGAGGTCTTGCCGGCCCCGTTGGGACCGATGATCGAAAACAGCTCGCCCCTGCGGATGCCGAAGCTGACGTCGGTCAGCGCATGGACGCCCCCGAAGCGCAGGTTGACGCCCCGAGCCTCGAAAATGGTCTCCGCCTGGGTGGTGGGCGAATTTTGGCCAGGGGAATTCTGGCCAGGGCCGGGGTGTGGTGCGACGGGCGCGCCGGACATTTCCTCCTCCGTTGCTAGTTGGTACCGCTTCTCGGGGTCACGATCCGGCTCTTGGCGGCCGGCGAGGTCCATATTGTGGACCGTTTCATGAGCAACTTCCCGACTATATACCGAGCTTCCGTCTGTTTTCAACACTGACATTCCGCCAGTGCATGTTTTTTGTTGCGATAAGGCGCCGCACGGTCCATATGATGGACCTCATGAACAGTCACGCCGACATCGTCCCCGCTCCGAATGCGGCGGGCGGCACCCAGAGCCTGGAGCGCGCCATCGCCCTGCTGCGCGCGGTCGCCTACGCCGAAACCGCCGGCGCGCGGCTGGCCGACCTGATGACCGGGGTCGGGCTGTCGAAGGCGACCGCCCACCGGCTGCTGATGGCGCTGGCGCGCGACGGGCTGGTGGAGCAGGACGCCCGCAGCAAGCGCTATCACCTGGGTCCCGATCTGATGGCGCTGGGCGATCTGGCGGCGCTGCGCCACCGCCCTCCTGCCGCCCCGCTTCCCACCCCTGCCCCGC
>NZ_LGQU01000128.1:0-9344 GCF_003115935.1 Azospirillum sp. TSH20 | reverse complement strand
CTCACGAGTTCTCAGTCTGTCAACCGAAAGATCGCGTCCAACACCGCACAAACCCTCATCTCACAAGAGAAGAGAGATTTTATGGTGAATAGTGGTATCGGCGGATCAGGTGGCGGGACCAGCACTCATCATCAGTTGGGCCATCACGGGTACTGGTATGTTGGTCTTGCCACGAAAGCAGAGGAGATAAATACGGCTGACGCTGAATTTACGGCGTCTGACTATGAGGTGAAATTATGATCATTCAGCAGATTGACGGCCTATCTTGTTCGGGCCAGCTAACGAAAACATATCCGTATATCGCAACCATCAACATGGACCCATACCTTTGGACGCGGTTCCAGAAGCTTGCTGAGGGCCATCCTGAAGCGATTATCAGCAACGTGGATAAATCTCTGCCCGATCTCTGGACGGTGACGGTCGCATGCGCGAGCGAAACAGTGCGGGACATGCTCGAAGATGCTGGGTGGTAACAGGTTCATTCGTCTCAATATTCTTCTAATATATCACATGCGGTGCTGCGGATCGACCAAAATGACGTGTTGTAACCCGCAGCCCCAGTGTAGTTCGAAATCTGTAGCATCGGTATGGCTTTCGAAGACGAACGTCACTGATAGGAATTTGCAATTCACGTCATCGACATTACCTTCATAGTTCTTGACGTACTGGACAGGTACACTCTCTCTTGCGCACCAATCAAGCCTAAGGTCCACCACAGCCTTCTTGAGGAAGTCATCGACCGGAACGCTTGTAGGACAGAGACGACGGATGCTGTGATAGCTGAAACGAATGGTAACCCTGTTGGAGACAAGACCATCCAGCAAGGGGATCAGAGTTTCTGATTTGAACTCACGGATACACCAGTCCGCCACGAGCGTCTTGAGAACAATATCCTTCTCCGGGATATCCCACAGTTCTGTCATGCCAACGAAATTAGCTTCGATGCCTGCACGTCGAAATCTACGCTCAAGACGCATTGCACATGGGTCCAATACCATGCCCCTTGTGCTATTTGGATGCAGACGACTGAACGGTTCATCACCATGCGACAAATGATCATCCAGCGACAGAACATTGGTCGAAAGTGGAAGTCGCACCAGAAATACTTCGTCTGATACGACGATAATGCTGGGTCTGGACCTATCCTCCTGAACGTGCGAGGACTTAGTGCTGTTGATTAGGCGGTTAACTTCACCTGTTACGAGTGGAGCGGGGATCATCGTGTCCTCCGAACTCTCTTTGATACATCTTCCTGCGCTTGATCAAAAATCGTTAGAAGAACCTCTGCTGCCAAATCATTCTGACCGGCTTTTATTAGATTACCGTGTAATTCCACCAGCTTTCCGCCAATAGTCTCCAAACTTTCCATCGTGCCTTTGTTGAATTTTCCCCAGCGCCTATTAAAGTAATCACCAAAATATGTACTGCTTGTTTTGCTTTTCATTTGACCTTCTAACCTCCATCTTTGTTTCTGTTGCGTGATTCCTTATCTTCTGTGCTCACGACTTATTTAGATCGCACGCGAGGGAACGGGTTTAAACTCATTTGACAACAAAAAGTTGCCAATCTAAAGTGCTACCCCATAGGATTTAAATACTCAATTTGGGGGCTTTTTGAATGAATGTTTCCAAAGTCGCGACTCAGTTCCCCTTCGCCACGGTTCCTCTGGTGAACGGAGTTGCTGATTTTAACGGTGACGGTCTGACCGACATTGTGGTGGCTGGACCAAAGAACCCGCTCGTGAACGCGGCCTATCCGTTTCATGTCGTGACACTGATGCCTGATGGTACGGTTCGTGACACCACGAGCCAGATTTTCGCGTCCGTTCCGACAGCCGTGCAACCTCGTGAACTCGTGGTGGCGGATTTCAACGGTGACGGTCGTCTCGATTTCTTCTCGGCCAACCATGGTTACGACCTGAACCCGTATCCAGGTGAAACGAACACTCTCATGCTGAGCGGCACTGATGGCAAGCTGCATGACGTGTCATTCACCCTTCCACGCCTGAACGATTTCTCCCACTCTGCATCGGTGGGCGACATTGACGGGGACGGCGATCTGGATATCTTCGTCGGCGTCACCTACAATTCGACCCCCGGTGTCGGCGGCAAGCCGTATTTCCTGATGAATGACGGTCGTGGGAGTTTCACTGCGAATCAGTCACGGGTTCCCAACAGCCTGACCAACATCAACACGTCGGACCCGTCCGCGAACGCGAACCGTGTTCAGTCCAGCGTGATGGTGGACGTAAACCGCGACGGCTTCGCTGACCTTCTGGTGGGTGCGTCCACCGATGGCACCGTGGCTGCGGTTCGCACCTTCCTGAACGACGGTCATGGCAACTTCTCCGATGCGCGGCGGATCGACACCGTTGGCGGTATCTTCGGTGCCAACAACACGCTGGTGCAGGACATCAAGCCGATGGACCTGAACAACGACGGGATCATGGACCTGATCCTGACGGAAAACCCTCGTGGTTATGGTGACGGTCAGGCCATCCAACTCTTAATCGGCAACGGTGACGGCAGCTTCCGCGATGAAACTTCCGCTCGGATGCTCGGGGTGGACAATCGCGGCTACTGGGGAACGTTCCTCAACGTCGCCGACGTGGACTCAAATGGAACGCCAGATATCGTAGTATATGCAGGAACGCACAATGGTACCGTCAGCCAGAATATCTGGTTGAACAACGGCAATGGTGTGTTCAGCGCAGGTGCGATCCCCGACACTAACTTCCGTGTTGGTGACCTGGACGATCTCCTGCCTGTCGATTTTAACCGCGATGGCCGCATGGATTTTGTCAGCATTACAGGGAACAGTGTCAATGGTACAAACACTTTTCAGACTTATACCAACACTACACCGCTGAACCAGACCAATGTAATCCATGGCACGAACGAAGCGGAGACGCTGAGGGGCAACACCGGTAACAACATGATTGTCCCCTTTGCGGGGAATGATGTGATTGATGGTGGGGACGGGATTGACACCGTTTACCTGAATAGCCTGCAACGGGACACTACCATCTTCAGCGAGGATGACGGCACCTTCACCGCGTTTTCCTCAACGGGGATCAAGCGGCTGATCCGAGTGGAGAATGTCATGTTCGGGGCGGATACGACTTCCACACCTATCACCAGTCTGGCGAAAGACCCGGAACTGTATCTAGCGTCTAACCATGATCTGATTGGTGCGTTCGGCCACAACACCGCCGCTGCGGAACAGCATTACGTCCAGTACGGCCAGTATGAGGGGCGTTCGTTCTCGGCGTTCAACCCGGTGGAATATCTCGCCGGTTACTCTGATCTGATCCAGGTGTTCGGTGCCAACACGGAAGCGGCTACGGATCACTTCTTGGACGCTGGCTTCCGCGAGGGTCGGAGCATGGATGCCTTCGACAATGCGGCCTATCTTCGGGCCAACCCGGATGTGGCAGCATGGGCGAACGGCAACGAAGGACTGGCGGCGGTTCATTACGTGACCTCTGGGTTCAACGAACACCGCCTACTGTCGATTAGCACGCTTGGTCTAGTGTAGCCTGGCAAAAAAGCAGCACCGCGTTGAGCAAGAGACAGGAGGCGCTGGAAGGGAGTTTTGACGATTCCAGCGCCTCCTGTCATGAAGACTGTTGGTTCACCATGAAGGTACCCTAATCCCCCCGCACGCCACCCTTGCATTGGTTGAACTGCATCGATCAGCGGAACCTCAATAACTCTCGGATTGAGAAATGTCTTTATCAGAAATTACTGATCCGATGGCGATCAGGCAGGCAGTTAATGAATTCGACTTGATTGGACGCGAAGCTTTTCTAACCGGATACGGCTTTCGCAAAGCCCGAAGGTACTTCCTTGAAGTTGATGGAAAGCTATACGACTCCAAAGCTGTTATCGCCGCTGCGCACGGCTATCAGTATCCCAATCGGGGACCGCTCGTTTACGATGACTTTAGCGGTGGTGAAAAGACTGTACAACGGAAGCTGGAAGAACTTGGATTTCATGTGAAGGTGCTTGGGCCTGCTTCTGACGATGAGGTCAGTCCCTACACGTCTGAACGGCTAACCGTTGGGCACATCTACGCGAGAGAACACCTCGCGGCGACCTTCGGAATCACGGATGCGACACTGAACACAGGGGTCTTCCGACCTGCTGGTACTAACTCCATCTGGCTGTTCGTGACTAAGGACAAGACACAAGACAGAACCCAGTATCAAGACCGACTCGAAGAGAATCGGCTCTACTGGCAGGGACAGACGAGTGGTCGGACGGACGCCATGATAGTGGCGCACGAGAGTCGCGATCTCGAACTCCTGCTGTTCTACCGTGAGCGTAAGTACCAGCACCCCAAAGCGGCATTTCGGTTCGAAGGCCGCTTCCGTTACGTCAGCCATTCTGGCGCGAAGCCGTCGAACTTTGTGCTTGAGCGGATTGGAGGGCGCATTGAAGCGTCCGCACAAATTGCCTGGGAAACTGAGCCATTCGACCCGACCAGCGTTGAAGACGGACGGGCCAGGATCATGGGCATGGTGACACGTCGGCAGGGTCAGGAGGCGTTTAGGAAGACACTGCTGAAAGCTTATGGTTGGCGTTGCGCCGTCACTGGTTGCACCGTGGAGGCGGTTCTAGAAGCCGCACACATCCATCCATATCTTGGCCCAACTACCAACCACATTACAAACGGCCTGCTGGTCAGAGCGGACATCCATACCCTTTTCGACTTGGGGCTGTTAGCTGTTGACGCGCAGCATCGACTTTTGGTGTCCCCCGAGCTTGATGGCACGGCCTACGGAAAGCTGAACGGAAAGGCGCTCCGACAACCCAGGTCTGAGGCGGATCGGCCTAGTGCTGCCGCACTTCAATGGCATCGCCAGCAGCACGGATTCGAGGTGTAACTTCCGCGTTCGCTCTATGGGCCGTGATGGTTTGAGGATGGTTTCTGCTACATCAACACTCAAACCTCTTCGGTCAAGGTTTCATCAACATTTTTCGCGCATTTCTTGTCTCATGGACATCAGCAGTGCGATCCGAAATGCCCGTAGGGGTGTTGGTATGACCCAAGCCGAACTTGCCAGCCGTTCTGGTATCAGTGCCCGTGCCGTGTGGGAGGTGGAGAATGGCGGCGGGAGGTTGGTGAGCCTGTTCGCCATGATCCAGGCTCTCGATTTCAGAGTCGCTGGGCTGCCGAGAGGCCAAGACCTGGGCGGCCAAATACGCACTCTCCGCAAACGGCGTGGCTGGACCCAGGCGGACCTTGCTTTGCGGGCAGGCATCTCCAAACCCACTGTTATCGGCTTGGAGCGCAACCAGGGTCATGTCCGCAGCCTGTCCGCAGTGCTGGCCGTGCTCGCGCCGAAAGCACGGGAGCGGAAGCCCGAGCAATCGACTTGGCACAGTGGTGGACGGGATTCTCGCTGGACACCGCCAGAATTCATGGAGGGCATCTACGCGGCTATTGGAGAGATTGACCTTGATCCTTGCGGACATCCAGACAGTCCACTAAAAGCTAGACGTTATTACTATAAAGAAGATAACGGCTTATCATCGTCATGGTCAGACAGTGACGTTGTATTCATGAATCCGCCTTTCTCACAATGCTCGGTGTGGATAGATCGCGCGTATCGTGCATGGAGAACAGGAGAATGCAATACGGTAATTGCCTTACTTCCGGTCCGCACGCATACGAAGGCATTCCAAGAATCGGTAGCAGGAAAAGCCGATGTGATCTTTCTAAGGTATCGGGTAAATTTCATCAATTCAGGACAGTCTGACTGTGCGCCCTTCGGATGCATGCTGGTCATCTGGGGCGGCAATGCTGTTCTCACCCGGAAACTGATGGCCCATTATGAAGGTACTTTGTTGCCTCGTACTTCCCTACAAGAGGTGGCTGCATGATTGCAGCCATTCGGCGTCGCATTCCGACATGCAGTCGGCAGTGTAAGTGGATGATGGCACCATTACCTTGTTGATCGCTGTGCTAAGCGATCTCCTGTCTAAGGTAGGTGGTCGTGATCCCACCTAATTTGGCTCATGACTCCACAATGCTCGCGTTGGGAAGGGTTGGTCCCAGCAGCACCTCACGCCTCAACAGCGGCGAACAAGACATGATACATACGCCATTATGCCTGAGAACGGTTGCCATGATGCACGCCTTCAATGTTTTGACACAGGCTCTACTCCGTCGTAGGGTTGTAACCTGCAGGCAGCAGAAGACTATTATGTGAGGTTGTAATGCTCTCAAACTGGGCAATAGAGAACTTTAAATCAGTTGGTCGGAAGCTCTCACTTGATCTTGCACCAATCACATTATTCGTCGGTGCAAACTCAAGCGGGAAAAGTACCATAATTCAAAGCATGCTTTTGATTAAGCAGACTCTTCAATATGCCCCAACTGATCGACCAATTGCTTTGAATGGACCTCTACTTAAGCTCGGGAATTTTAATGACATCAAAAATGCAAAATCAAAGGAAAATAATTTTAGCCTAAGTTTTTCAATAAATCACTCTGATAATGATCGCACCCCTTTGTTCGGAGAAGGGAGTGCTCCCAGTGTTGTGGCGTATGTTGGACCTTATGGTCAACGTTTCACAAGGTTAACTTGCTCTCTTCAATTCGATCTGCAGGACGCCAACAACGCTGATGAGCTAACTCTACTGCAACCGTCTCTGCTTTCGTCCTCTATTGACGTACATGCTACGCAGGATTCTGTCGCCAACGGAAAGGTAAGCGTGTCCGTGCGGCGTGCGAAGAAAGCAGCTTACGAGAAGCCGAAGGATCAGTCATCAAGTCGACAGGAAGGGCGGTTCTCATCGCCATCTTCGTACGATGTCAGACATATCGATCCTGGAACTAAAGAAGATATTATTGAGTCTAGACCAGAAGGAGAAATTATCGGAGCGTCTCTCAGGCATTTCTTGCCTTTCAGCATTGCGGTCAAATTCGATGAAGCGAAGAGAAGAGCCCGAGAGGTTGCGGATATTCTTTGCGAACGTAGGCCACCCTATCGAGCAGGAAGTGATATTCTCGAGGTCATGCTTCCTAAAGACGTTTCTGATGAAATTGATAAATGGCTTTTGGAAAATTCGGCCACCGCTTTTGGTCCCAGATTACCATTCGATAATAGAGTCGTTGGGACTTCACCAAATACAGTGAAGGATACATTCGAGAAAATCCGTTTGGCAAGACGGCGTAGACCGACAAAGGCGGACACACCTGCAAGCGCCAGCCTTCAAGCGCTTCATCCTATCATTGAAGAGCAACTACTTAACCATTTTGAGCGCAAGACATCTGTTGAAATGTCGCGCTCTCCTATTCTCATTGATGCCGCTACATACATGAGGGATTATTTCTACGCGAGCGTTAGATATCTTGGTCCCCTTCGAGATGAACCGAAGCCTCTATACCCTCTTGAAGCTCTCGCCAATCCAACGGATGTTGGATATAGAGGCGAACACACCGCTGCTGTCCTTGACTTGCACAAAGATCGGCAAGTTACATATATTCCTTCTGCGATATTTGATAATGATAGCCTTGTCTTTAAGCCGGTATCAAGCACGCTCCATGACGCTGTAGTTGATTGGCTATCGTACATGGGTGTCGTGAACGAAATATCTACAGGAGATAAGGGGAAGTTTGGTCACGAACTACAGGTTCGCACTCCAGGCATAGCTAAGTATCATGACTTAACTAATGTGGGTGTAGGTGTTAGTCAGGTTCTTCCTATTGTGGTCATGGCGCTTCTTGCGCCACAAGGTTCACTGCTAATTTTTGAGCAACCTGAGCTTCATCTTCATCCGAAGGTGCAGACAAGGCTTGGTGACTTTTTCATTTCAATCGCGAAACATGGCAAGCAGTGCATACTGGAAACGCACAGTGAATATCTTATCTACCGCCTTCGGCGCCGTGTAGCCGAGTCTGAAACCGATGAATTAACAAAGCTTGGAAAATTGTACTTTGTTGAAAGAGATGAGGGAGAAACAAAAGTAAGGCCAGTCGAAATTACAAAATATGGCGCAATTGTAGACTGGCCAGAGGACTTTTTCGATCAGTCCCAAGATGAAGCAGAGCGTATTCTTATGGCTGCTGCTGCAAAACGCACACGTGAAAAGAATCAGCGGCAGGGCCATTGAAATGAAACCCATCTTAGCTATCGACCCTTCAGTGTGCGCTATTCCCGCTATCGCCCAGACGAGAGATGATGTCGAAGGTGCGATTAAGCAGATTGGAAAACTTAGTAAGGATATTCGCGAATGCGGATGGTGTACGATTGGAACGTTATCTGATGCTGCAACTATTTTAGCTTCTGCTGGATATTTCCCGATATCGACTGGCATTCGGAAGATGCTGGAAGATTATAACTTATCCTCTGTGTATTCTGCGGAAGAAATACGGAAATCTGTGAATAGCATACTGGAGCGCGCTGCACATTTGGAGGAAATAAGTGGCGTAGACTTCTTTATACCAACGGAAGTGGATATTCACCCATCCGCAGATGATGTAACTTTTCCCCCAGAGCTTAGGGAAGCACTAAGCTTGCTGCTTGGACACCTGGGCGTTGCCCATAGCGTAGGAGGCGTCCCTCGATCAATGCTTGGCGTTTCGACAATTTCATCAAGGTGGAACAAAAGCAAAATTGAATTTAAGGGAAAATTAGAAGATATAAGCCCTTGGCACCATGATAATTATGAAGGCAAAGCTCACATTGATCTTGAAGTATCAGTTTGCCAATCCGCCGATGAACTTCGATGTCAGCTTGATGCTGATGATATATGGAGAAGCGCCCAAAATGAAAATGCGATAAAGTTAGCTATAGAACTAGCTGCACAGAATATGGCACGCACATGTGGATTAAAAAGCTCATTCCTGACTCCCACAAGCTTTTCGATAGGGCCTCACTTTATAACATCGTTGAACAATTGGGAGGCGTCTGGTGATGGTCGATATAGTAGTTGTGTGTTCGAAACTTGTGTTCGAATTGCAATCGGTCAACCAAAGTACGTTGTGAACGAAATGCTTGCTAAAACTGGCTCTAAGGGAAAAGCGGAAGTGCACAAGTGCCGTAAAGCAGATGGCGCTGGCGCATATCGTACTCATGTATCCAAAGATCATGAGGCTGTTCGCTTGATGTACTGGAAAAGGAATGATGGCCATATAGAGTTCGCCAACGTTGGCGCGAAGCATGATCTCGAAATATTTTGATGCCTAATTGAGATTTAGCATTGATGCCTTGGAAGAAGCTGCCGTCGCCTCAGAAAATTGAAGATCACCATAAAATCTCTCTTCTCTTGTGAGATGAGGGTTTGTGCGGTGTTGGACGCGATCTTTCGGTTGACAGACTGAGAACTCGTGAG